>CAKTCH010000098.1 GCA_934538895.1 uncultured Alphaproteobacteria bacterium | reverse complement strand
AATTAATATCGCCTTCTCGACGCTCGGCACGCAGTTCAACGAAAACATCAAGGATTCTATGGAAGCGTTTACGCTGGTGATCGACAGGGAACCGGACCTCGCAGGATTACCCGAAGATGTGATCGCCGCCGCCAAAGCCCGCGCCGAAAAAAAGGAACAGCCCGGCAAATGGCTGTTCACGCTGGATTACCCGAGCTACGGCCCCTTCGTCACCTACGCCGATAACCGCGCCCTGCGCGAAAAAATGTGGCGCGCCTTCGGCACGCGCGCCTGGAAAGACAAGTTCGACAATCAGGGCACAATCAAACAGATCGTATCCCTGAGCTATGAAAGCGCGAAACTGCTGGGTTACCAGACGCCCGCGCATTTCGTACTGGAAGACCGCATGTCGGAAAAGCCGGAGATCGTTTTCAGTTTCCTCGACAGGCTGAAAGCGGCGTACAAGCCCGCCGCCCGGCGCGATCTGGAAGCGCTGAAAGAGTTCGCCGCGCAAAACGGCGGCCCGGCGGAATTGATGCCGTGGGACATCGCCTATTACAGCGAGAAAATGAAGGAATTCGTTTTCGGTTTTTCGAGCGAGGATTTGCGACCCTATTTCCCGCTGGATAAAGTCCTGAGCGGCTGCTTCGCGCATTTCAGCCGCCAGTTCGGCGTGACGTTCAAGGAAAACAAGGCATACCCCGTCTATGCCACCGACGTGAAGGCATTCGATGTGACGGACACGAAGACCGGCGATTTCATCGGCACCTTCTATGCCGATTTCCACCCGCGCACCGGCAAGAAACCCGGCGCCTGGATGACGGGTTATCGCTCGCAGGGCCTGTTCCGGGGCAAGGTCGAACGACCGGTCATCGCCATCGTCTGCAACTTCACCGAACCGCTGCCGGATAAACCCTCGTTGCTCACGCATGACGAGGTGACGACCCTGTTCCATGAAATGGGCCACGCGATGCACGGCCTGCTTTCGAACGTGACCTATCGCTCCCTCGCCAGCCCCAACGTGAAATGGGATTTCGTCGAACTGCCGTCGCAGGTGCAGGAAAACTGGGCTTATACCCGCGAGACGCTCGACCTCATCAGCGGCCACTGGCAGACGGGCGAGAAGATTCCCGACGATTTGTTCGAGAAGCTGAACAAGTCGAAGAACTTCATGATCGCCTCGATGGGTCTGCGTCAGGTCAATCTCGGCCTGCTGGACATGACATGGTACACGACCGATCCGAAAGAGATTGAAAGCGAATACGGCTTCGACGTCTTCAAATTCGAGGAAGAGGTGACGAAAGACACCCGCCTGTTCCCGATGCTGGCGGGCCCGACCTCGACATCGTTCAGCCATATCTTCGGCGGCGGTTACGCTTCCGGCTACAACAGCTATAAATGGGCGGAAGTGCTGGACGCGGACGCATTCTATTTCATGACCGAAAACGCGATCTACGACGAGGAACGCCTGATGCGCTACCGCCGTGAAATACTGGAGCGCGGCGGCACCGAACACCCGGCCATCCTGTACCGCAATTTCCGCGGCACCGACGCCGATCCCGACGCCCTGCTGCGCCGTGAAGGGCTGCTGGACCGATCCGACGCGGCCTGAACCCTGCCCCGGCGTCATAAAAAAACCTTCCGGTGTGGGGACGCCGGAAGGATCTTTTTTACGCCTGTGTGGGGAACCTGAGAAAACGATAAGTGGGCCGGGGGAGGAGGCGAATAAACCAAATTCGCCCGGGGAGCCTTTAACTTAACAGTTTTTCAAGTTATGCTTATTTTTTTCATAATTTGAGGTATCTGTCAAGAAAATTCACTTACGGAAAAAATAATTTTTTGTTTGCATAAAACATCCCCTATCAGCTACAAAGGTCGTCGAAACGCAAGCCCGGGTTGATTTTTATAAAGCTTTTACAGCGCTTTAAGATTAAGCTTTCCCGGAAAAGCAGGTAAAAAACGCAAGGTTAAGATGAGCATTACGACAGCACAGATCCGCGGCGCCCGTGGCATCCTGAACTGGAGCCAGAGCGATCTCGCAGAACGCACGGGAATTTCGTCTACCTCCATCGGCAGCATCGAAAACGGCCAGAGCACCCCGCGCGCCAGCACGCTTCAGACGATCCGCAAAACATTCGAAGACGCCGGTATCGAATTTATCGGACTGGAAGGCGTGCGCCTGCGCAGCGGCGATATCCGCACTTATAAAGGCCAGGCAGGCCTGATCGATTTTTATAAGGATATTTACCAGACAGTCAAAAATTTTAAGGGCGATATTCTGGTAAGCAACGTTGATGAGCGCCTGTTCGTGAAGTATCTGGGCGATTTTGCCGAGACACACATCGAGCACATGAAAAGCCTGCCCGATATCCGTTACAAGATTTTGCTGCGCGAGGGCGACGACTATGTGCCGGGTTCCGACTATGCGGAATATCGCGGTATCCCGGTAGAGCTTTTTGCATCCGTACCCTTCTACGTTTATGCCGACAAAATGGCTGCCATCGTATTTGAATCGGAATTGACGGTCATCGTTATGGATTACCCGGCGATTGCCAACGCTTACAGGACGCAGTTCGCCGATATGTGGGAACGCGCCAGCCTGATAGACAAAGAAGGAAAAGCCGCGCACCGCAAGGCTAAAGGCTGATTATAAAAGATTGTGAAATGAGCTTCGATAAACTTGTCACAGAAGTCGCCCTCGACCTGTTTAGCCGCAGGAAACTGGGCCACACCGGTGAAATCGCCTATCAAAACGGCGGTGGCAAGCTCTTTGAGCAATTCACGCGCGCAAATGCGAACTATTACCCCTATCATGGCGAAATCAATCTGCTAAAAACCAACAGAGACGCTATTGCCCAGAACATCCAGGGCACGGAGCACGCGATCATCGTAGGCCCGGGTCCGGCATCCTCCTTCAGCAATAAGGAATGTCCCTTACTGGGTAAACTGCCTTTATTAAAAGCAGTCAGTCTGATCGATCTCAGCAGTGCATTCAATCGGCAGGCCATGGATATCCTGAAGCAGGATCCGAAATGGGCTGCGCAAGAACTCGATATCGAATCTCATGAAATGGATTTCCGCGACGCGCACGCAGTCATCCCGTACAAGGGTAAACGTGCCGTATTCGTAACCGGCGGGCTGATTACCAATATTCATAACGCCCCGCTGAACGGCTTCCCCGATCAAGACATGGAAGGAATGCTGAAAGCGTGCCGCGATATCGCCGATGATGATGGCCATGTGGTTCTGGGATACGATACCAATCAATGGTACGATACACTGAATAAAGCCTACGACCAGTCACTTGCCCCTTTCATTAAAGACATCATGAAGATCATCGCCGATCATACGGACGGGATTCAGGGCTTTGACCCGCATCCGGATAATTTCCGTTACGAAATGCAATGGCATAAGAAAGCTAACCAGGTCGCACATACATTGATTTTCGAAAAGCCGCAGAAATTCACGATTACCAGAAACGGTCATGTACATAACTTTAATTTCGATATCGGCGAAGAATTAGTGATGATGTCATCTTTGAAGCCCCCGCAGCAGAAAATGACCCAGCTAGCCAATTATTGCAGTCTAGTCACCACCAACGGTTATTTCGATCAGCATGGGCTGGTAGAACATGTATTCAAAAGCGTACCACGCCCGCAATATATATTGCACCAAGCACAAAAACCCTGAAGCCCGTATCTTTCAGCACATATATACCTCACAAATAAACAGGAAACACAAAAGAAAACCCCCCGATCTTGCAATCAGGGGGCTTTCCGCTTGTGTGTGGGGACATCAAGCTGAACCGGGGGAAACCGGTTCTTATTATCACTATGCGGCGCGCCTGTGGGGAGGCTGGCGAAGGTTCGCCAGATATACGCGCCGCAGTTCGTGATAATCGCGGTTGACCGTCAGGTAAAGCTGCCATACATCGGCCAGCTGGCGACGGACGAAAATACCTTCATAAGCGCGATAGACCTTTTCAATGCGGTCATGCTCGCGTTCGTAATCGGCTTTCCAGCGGCGGTAGTGATGAACCATCACCCGCACGCGGTTGCGAAAGCGGACCATCACTTCAGCCATCTGCTTCATTTCCAGATAGGAAATTTCCCCGGCATCGATATGGATCAGATGATCGCGCAATTGCTGGATATAGGCCGTCCCGAACACGGTTTCCGTGCCTGGGTTGCTTCCTTCAGGATCGCCTTTATGAGCCGTGAACTTGGTCAAAACTTAAGTCTTTCTTTGTTTTTTATTATGAAAAGACCGTATACTTAAAAAACCACCCTGTCAATATTTTAATGGTTAAGATTACGGAAGTCCTCCCTTAGGCGCATTCACGCTTTTTTAAAAACGCGCCTTTATCCTGCGAAGGAGGAGGGCAGACATGGCCACAGAACTCGACGGCACATACCAGGTATCATCCACCAGCAATTACGACGGCCCGCTGGAGAAGCGCAGTGACGGTGTGACCGAGATCCGGAACGGCCAGACCAGCCGCCGGGACGGGAATAACGTGCTGTGGACCAGCACGTTCCGCGTTATCAGCGATACGGAAGTGGAAATGGTCGCCGTGGCCGACCCGCGTGACGCCAGAACGGATTTCGCCCTGCTGAAACATGACGGCACGCCCTCGCGCACGGTGACTACCTATACGTCCACGCTGCGTCTGGCGCGCAAGGGCGACAAGATCCAGCTTTCCGGCCAGATCGAATATGGCGACGAGATCATCCTGCTGACGATGCGCAAAACCGGGAATTAAATCAGGCCAGCAACGCGCTCAGTATTTTTTTCACCAGCGCCGCCGTGCGGCCGTCCTTATCGAGCCGGGGATTGAATTCCGTGATTTCGATCACATCGAAATCGGCGTTTTTACCCGCGCTCTTCAATACGCTCAGCAATTCTCTTTCCTGAAGGCCGCCGGGAACGGCTGTGCCGACGGCGGGCGCGTATGCGGGATCGATGGAATCCAGATCCAGCGAGAGGAATTTCGCCTTCGTGCCCGCCGTAATGTGCGCGAGCGAATCCGTAAACGCCTGACGCAGGCCGAACTGGTCGAGATCGCCGTTGGTGAAGGTTTTCACCTTATGGCCGACGATATGATGCATTTCCGGCTCATCGATCGAGCGCAACCCGACATAGGAAATATGCCGCGCTTTCAGGGCCGCCCCCGCCCCGCCGGCGAGACCCGAGAATTTCTTGTCCCCGTCGCCCAGCAGCACGGAAATCGGCACGGCATGGAACGTCTTGCGGCGCGACGTTTTCATGGTGTGGATGTCCGGATGCGCGTCCACCCATAGCAACCCGGTCTTGCCCTGCGCCTTCTTCGCGCGCGCCAGGCCCGCCACGGAACCGATCGCCATCGAATGGTCGCCGCCGATGGTGACGGCGCGGTAACCGGCCTTCACCACCTCTTCCACGTCATCGCAAAGCTGCGTCAGATGAAAATAGACCACGTCCTCGCACGCCTTGCTGCCTGGGGCCGGGCGCGCCTTCAACCCCAGCGCCTTGTAATCGAATTCCGCCGTATCGGGATCGCGCCACCAGTCGATATCCAGCCCCTGCCGCCGCAGCGCCTGCACAAGACCCGACTTCTGGAGCGCGCGCGGCCCGCTTTCAGAGCCGCCCGTGGAAGCGCCGCAGCCGCAAAGATAGGGAATCAGCCGAATGGGTTTTTTACTCATGGTTTCCTCATGGACATACAAAACGGGCACACAAAACAGGCGCACACAATAAGAGAATACAGGCTGCGAAAGCAAGCCCTCAAACGCAGGCCGCGCGTATAACCGCACGCTCGTTCTGACAAAACCAGCGGTAGGTGTCCCGCAGTCCCGGCAGCAGGTCGATATGCGGCTGCCAGCCCAGCGCCCTTATGCGGCGGTTGTCCAGAATCTTACGCGGCGTGCCGTCGGGGTAAACCGGATCGAAAACGATTTCGCCTTTATATCCCGTGACCGCGGCCATGATGCGGGCGAGGTCGCGAATGCTGATCTCGGTGCCGCTGCCGATATTGAGGGGCGTTTCCTCGTCATAGGAAGCTAAGGCCGCCAGCAGCGCGCGCGCCAGATCGTCGACATGCAGGAATTCGCGCAAGGGCGTGCCCGTGCCCCACAGCGTGAGTCGCGCCGCGCCCGCCTGCTGCGCACGGTGCATCTTCAGCATC
>CAKTCH010000097.1 GCA_934538895.1 uncultured Alphaproteobacteria bacterium | reverse complement strand
TTGAACGCAGACAATATACCGGCCAACAGGATAATGACCTCGGAAGAGAAATTCTCTTTCCTGTCGGACGACGATGATGCTCATGAGAATTATATGTTCAGTGTCGATGAGTCTACGGATGACTTTGCCGTTTTTGCATATCGAACGGGAGAAGATATGAATTTTTTATGGTACCTTTATGACGATCCCTCCGTGCGACGACTTCCTAAGAATTTGAAGAAATATCCGAGAGAGATGTTTCTTAAAAAAGCACCCTTTGATATTGTAAAACAAGTAGTTGAGGAATTTGATAATACAATCAAATTGATTCAGTAATTCCTTCCACTTCTCATTCCCGGTTTTCCGGAACGATCAAAATGTATACTCCGCGCCCTTGCAATGAGCCTGCATCAAAGCATTCATCAAATTAAAATATAGATCGTTTCCACCGCCGCATACCCCGCACTCCGGAATTTCCCTGTATTGTCATTCCCGCGCAAGCGGGAATCCAGGGGGCAACCGGATCGTTCAGAGCCTGTAATGCTGGATCCCCGGTCGAGCCGGGGATGACAGGTTTTCGGATGGCAGCTGTTTCCTGCCATAAATCATATTTTCAGGGGGCGGCATCCCGGGCTGTAACGGCCATATGGTTTTTCTTCTATTTCTTGATCGGGCCTGACCCTACATGTACGATCGGGCCTAACTTTACATGGCCTCTTATATTCGCCGGATTCTTTTGCGTGTAAACCGCACCTGTCCCTTCATCGAGGCAGAGGGGATTGTCAGGACGGGCGTCGCCGAAAAAATATGTGAAGCGCGCCGCTTGCGCCGCTTCTGAAAACAGCATCCTCTCGGTTTTCAGGTCGATCTCGCCCAGAGGCCGATGCCGGTCGCTGCCGAGATAAAACCGGCCGTTTTGCTCATCCAGCATAAGCGGGCCCGCCCCTTTTTCCACCGGCGCCATTTGCCGCTTCAGTTCGATCACGCGCGGCTGGGAAGAAAATTCCAGTATATTGGTTTTGACGCCGCCCCTGCCATAGATCCAGACCTTGTAGGGAGTAATCACCCGGTTATGCGCTGTCAGCACCTTATGCGGATATGCCGTCGCCCGTGTGAAATCTTCCTTGGCCTGCACCGCAAAGATACGCGCCCGCATGTGCGCCGACAGGCGCGCGGGATCAAGCAGTTGGCGGTCGATATCCAGAAACAGGCCGTCCCAAACGCTGCGTAAACCCGAAAATATTTTTGCCATCTCTGTTTCTCTTTTTTTAATTTATCCGGGCCCGTACCAGCGCGTGGCGTTTTTTGCCCGCCGAAAGCTTGATATAGCCGTCAGCGGTCAGGTCGGACTCCTTCGCCACGAATTTGTCGTCGCTGACGACGTTATCGTTGCAGCGTATGCCGCCCCCCTGCACCAGACGGCGCGCTTCGCTTTTAGAGGACGCAAAGCCGGCTTCCACCAGCAGGTCGAGAATAGCCACGCCTGTGCTGAGGCGCGCGCGTTCGATGGTGATGCCGGGCAGGTCGCTGCCCACGCCGCCTTGCTCGAAAACCTTTTGCGCGGTGGCGGCGGCGTCGCGCGCGGCTTGTTCGCCGTGATTGAGTCTGGTGGCTTCATGCGCGAGGATTTTCTTGGCTTCGTTAATCTCGGAACCTTGCAGCGCCGCCAGACGGTTTACTTCGTCCATCGGCATCATCGTGAAACGGGCCAGCAGATTGCCGACATCGGCGTCATCGACGTTGCGGAAATATTGCCAGTAATCGTAAGGCGAAAGCATGTCGGGGTTGAGCCAGACGGCGCCGCCCACGGTCTTGCCCATTTTCTCGCCCGCGGAATTCAGCAGCAGCGCCGCGGTCAGCGCGAATAATTGCACCTTGTCCGCCTTATGCGCGAGATCGACGCCGTTGATGATGTTGCCCCACTGATCGGAACCGCCCATTTGCAGGATCGTGCCGTGCTCGCGGTGAATGGCGAGGAAGTCGTAACCCTGCATCACCATGTAATTGAATTCAAGCAGCGTCAGCGGACTTTCGCGTTCAAGACGCGTTTTGACGCTGTCGAACGAGATCATGCGGTTAATGGTGAAGTAACGGCCATAATCGCGCAGAAATTCAAGATAATGAAGCTTCGAAAGCCAGTCGTCGTTATTGACCATTATCGCGTCTGTTTTGCCGTCACCGTATTTCAGATGTTGTGCGAAGCAGGTCGCGCGGATGTTCTCCATGTTGTCGCGAATAACTTCATCGGTCATCAGTTTGCGCGATTCATCCTTGAAAGAAGGGTCGCCAATCTTGGCCGTACCGCCGCCCATCAGCGTGATGGGTTTATGCCCGCATTCCTGAAACCATTTCAGCATCATGATGCCGGTCAGGTTGCCGATATGCAGTGATCTGGCCGTCGGATCGAAACCGACATAAGCGGACTGAACGCCTTCGCACAGCTTCTTGTCCAGCGCTTCCAGATCCGAGCACTGGTTAAAAAACTTCCGTTCGATCATTACATTCAGAAAATCCGATTTTACAGCGGCCATGTCTTTTCTCTTTGTCATCCTGAGCGTGAGCGACGGATATCAAGAGAAGGAATAGATAAGTCTTTCCCTTCAAGGTTGATGCCTTCGACCAGCGCGTTCTTTTTCGCCCTTACCCAGCCTTTAATCTGCTTCTCGCGGGTAATAGCAGCCGTTATATCAAAACAATGTTCATAATACACCAGTTTTGTCAGGTTGTAGTGTTGCGTAAAGCCGGGAATCTGTTGATTTCTATGCTCTGAAACCCGGCGTTCCAAATTATTGCTAACCCCTGTATAAAGAACGCTGTTGGATTTATTGGTCATCATGTAAATGTAATAATTATGCATCGTGCCGGAATCCTTCCGGTATCCTCCGCGGGCGCTCGGGATGACAATAAAGGAAATGCTTTGTCTGGAAAAGTTTACACCGTCATCGGCCTGATGTCCGGCACGGCGCTGGACGGGATCGATGCGGCGCTGATCCGCACCGACGGGCAGGGTTTTGTCGAGCCGCTGTCGTTTCTGACCGTGCCTTATGAGCCGGAGGTGCGCGAAGCTTTGCGGGCCTGTCTCGGCCTTTCGGCTGATAAGGATGGCCGTGTCGCCAGGGTGGAAGCGCTGATGACCAAAGCCCATGCGGATACCGTTAAAAACCTGATGGCGTTAGCCCATGTCACGGCGCGTGAAGTGGACCTGATCGGCTTTCACGGTCAGACGATTTTTCATGATCCGGCCAACGGCTTCACCTGGCAGATCGGCGACGGCGCGGCGCTGGCGCGGGAAACAGGCATTGATGTGGTGAATGATTTCCGTACCGCCGATGTAAAGGCGGGAGGGCAAGGCGCGCCGCTCATACCTGTCTATCATGCGGCGCTGGCGCGTAGTATGCCGAAGCCTGTAGCGATCCTCAATCTCGGCGGTGTCGGCAATATCACTTTTATCGGTGAGGATGAAAATATTCTGGCGTTCGATACGGGGCCGGGCAACGCGCTGATTAATGACTGGGTGCGCAAACACACGGGCGAGGAACTGGACCGCGACGGTGTTTATGCGCTGAAGGGGAAAGTGGATGGCGCGTGTTTAAGCCTCCTGCTGCAGAATCCGTTCTTCGCGCTGAAGCCGCCGAAATCGCTCGATCGCGACGCCTGGGATATTTCGTTCCTGAAAGGGCTTTCGCTGGAAGACGGCGCGGCGACGTTGACGGCGTTTACCGTGCAGTCGGTGGCGCAATGCTTAAACCATCTGCCGCAAAAGCCGCTTGCCTGGTACGTTACCGGCGGCGGTCGCCTGAACCCGGCGATCATGCAGGGTTTGCGCGATGCCTTGAACGGGCCTGTGCATGATGTCGATGAACGGCAGTGGAATGGCGACGCGCTGGAGGCGCAGGGTTTTGCCTATCTGGCCGTACGATCGCAGCAGGGTTTGCCGCTGTCCTTTCCCGGTACAACCAAAGTGCCGCGGCCTTTGAGCGGCGGCGTTTTATGGCGGCATCCATGAGCGTAGTAAAAGCACCATCTCCCGAAACATTGCGCGAAGCGGCGCAGTTGCTGGCGCAGGGGCGGCTGGTGGCGCTGCCCACCGAAACCGTTTACGGGCTGGGCGCGAACGCGCTGGACGGCGCGGCGGTCGCGCGCATATTCGAAGCCAAGGGCCGCCCGGCCTTCAACCCCGTGATCGTGCATGTGCCCGGCGCCGATGCGGCGCGGGAATATGTGACCATGGATGCGCGCGCGAACGCGGTGGCCGCCGCATTCTGGCCGGGGCCGCTCACGATCATCCTGCCGCGCCGTGACACCTGCGCGGTGAGCGAATTATGCAGCGCCGGATTGCCGACGCTGGCGATTCGCGTGCCGGCGCATCCTGTGGCGCTGGCGTTGTTGCGGGAATCCGGTTTACCGGTTGCCGCTCCGAGCGCGAACATATCGGGGCAGGTCAGCCCCACCACGCCGCAGCATGTGGCGGAAGGGCTGGGCGATAAAGTCGCGATGATACTGGCGGCGGGGCCTTGCGCCGTCGGGCTGGAATCCACCGTGCTGGATTTAAGCGGTGCAACGCCCGTGGTCCTGCGCCCCGGCGCGATCACGGCGGAGCAGATCGCCGCCGTGCTGGACAGGGATGTCGGCTACGATCTTGGCGGCCATGGCGACGCGGTAAAATCGCCGGGCCAGCTTTTAAAGCATTCTGCGCCCGCGACTCCCGTAAGGCTGAACGCGGTGGATATCGCGCCGGGCGAGGCGTTGCTGGCCTTCGGCCCGCTCCGTTTCATGGGCGTCAGGGGCGGCGGCCATGCCCGGGATTTGCCGGAAACGGCCTTGCGCAATCTAAGCGAAAACGGCGACCTGCATCAGGCGGCGGCCAACCTGTTCCGGATGCTGCGCGAACTCGACCGCCCGGAACATGCGGCGATCGCGGTGATGAATATTCCCGATCAGGGGCTGGGCATCGCCATCAACGACCGTCTGAAGCGCGCGGCGGCGGGCAGCCGGAAACAGTAAAACCTCCCGCCCATGGCCGGTAAGGGAAGTCATGCGCGACCGGCTATGCGGCCAGCAAGTCTTAAGGTTGTAATACCCGCCTGTAATAAATGATTATGATTTGATCTTTATTAAAAGCTATTTGAAAGTAGCTGAATAATTCATCAGCGATGAACGATTGTTCTGCCTTTCGCCGTCTGGTTGTGCCGTTAAGGGAGGGGCTTGCGATTTTTCCCACTCTGTCATAATTGCCCTTGCCGTCCGTAAGGGACCTGATATCGTTGCGGCATCGCATAACAGTAACCATCGGGACGACAGAGAATGAGTAAACCGCTTTACGCCAACGAACAGAAACTCCTTATTATTGCCGGTATTTTGTCGGCGATTTTCTGGCTCGCGCTGATAATCGGCACCAAAGGGCTGGTGCTGGCGTTGTTTCCGCTGCTGTTGCTGGCCTATCTGTTCGTCCAGTCGGGTTTTATCAGCTATCTGAAAGGCACGGGCGCCCTGATATCGGAGACGCAGTTCCCCGACGTGCAGCAGCGCGTGCGCGATTGCGCGGCGAAAGTCGGCCTCGGGAAAATTCCGCAAGTGTATATCCTGCACGGCAACGGCATGTTCAACGCCTTCGCGACGCGCTTCCTGCGCAAGGATTACATCATCCTGCTGTCCGATGTGCTGGACGCGCTGGAGGACGATCCCGAGGCGATCAACTTCTATATCGGCCATGAAATGGGCCATATCGACCGCAAGCACCTGCTGCTCGAACCGTTCCTGTCGCTGGCGCTGGTTCTGCCGCTACTAGGCGCGGCTTACGCGCGCGCCCGTGAATATACCTGCGACCAATATGGCGCCGCCTGCTGCGCGCCTAAAGCGGCGCAGCAAGGCATCGCCCTGCTGGCGGTGGGCGCCAAGCGTTACAAGACGATCAACATGCGCCAGTACATCGAGCAGACGAAAGAGACGTCGGGCTTCTGGATGTCGTTCCATGAGCTGATCGCGTCTTACCCGTGGCTGGTGAAGCGTTTCGCGCGCGTGACGCAGGGCTTCCGCCCCGAGAATATGCCCAGGCGTAATCCGCTGGCTTACCTGCTGGCGATCTTCGTGCCGCGTCTCAGTCTCATGTCGGGTATCGTGATCTATCTCGTGATCGTCGTGTCGATGATGACGGGCGGCGTGATGGAGGGACAGAAAATGATACAGAACGCCGAAAGGCAAGCGG
>CAKTCH010000096.1 GCA_934538895.1 uncultured Alphaproteobacteria bacterium | reverse complement strand
GCGCTGCTGGAGGCGGATACGTCCCGAAAACGTCGCGCCGAGGTGATCGACCACGTCGCCGCCGGGTTTATCCTGCGTGCTTATGGCTTCGATAAGTACAAAACCAAAGCCAAGGACGACAAAACACCCAAATCCTGCAAGGTTGAATTCGTGCTGGACGCGGCGGTCAAGGCCAATGCGCTGTTCAAGGATCAAAAAGCCGTAGCCGCCGGGGTGCATTTCGCGCGCGATCTGGTAAACGAGCCGCCGAATAAACTTTACCCGGCCAGCATGGCCAGCCGCGTGAAGTCGGAACTGACCCCGCTCGGCGTCAAGGTCGAAGTGCTGGATGAAAAGAAAATGACCCAGCTCGGGTTCGAAGCGCATCTGGCGGTAGGGCAGGGCTCCCTCCGCCCGCCGCGCGTGGTGGTTTTGCATTGGAACGGCACCAAGAGCACGACATCCAAACCCATCGCTTTCGTGGGCAAGGGCGTGACGTTCGATACGGGCGGCATCAATCTGAAACCGTCCGAAGGCATGGCCGATATGAAGATGGACATGGGCGGGGCCGCCGCGGTCGTCGGCCTGTTCCGGGCGCTGGCGGCACGCAAGGCGAAGGTCAATGCGGTGGGGATTATCGGTCTGGCTGAGAATATGCCGTCGGATCGCTCCTATCGTCCGTCCGATGTGATCGGTTCGCTTTCGGGTAAAACCATCGAGGTATTGAACACGGATGCGGAGGGGCGTCTGGTTCTGGCGGATGCGCTGACCTATATCCAGAGGAAGCACGATCCGAAATTCGTGATCGATCTGGCGACGCTGACGGGCGCGATCATGATCGCGCTGGGCCATGAATATTGCGGCACGTTCGTCAATGACGACAAGCTCTGGGGCCAGATGGAGGCAGCCAGCAAGGTTACGGGCGAAAAACTCTGGCGGATGCCGCTCGATGACGCCTTCAAGAACAGCATGAAGGGCAGCATCACCGACGTGCAGAACCTGAGCACGATGGGGCGTTATGGCGGCGCGTGCTCGGCGGCTGGTTTTCTCGCGCATTTTATCGATGACAAGCGCGTCTGGGCGCACATGGATATCGCGGGCACGGCGTGGGTTTCGCGCGATACGCCACTGGCGGCGCGTCATGCCACGGGCTTCGGCGTGCGCGTGCTGAACCAGCTGGTTGCCGATCATTACGAGTAAGACGCACCATGTTGGGCAGCCTGAAGAATAAATTCGAACGCTGGCGGGATGCCGGGCTGGTCACGGCGGAGCAGGCCGATGCCATTCTGGCGTTCGAGAAAACGCGCAAGAGCGGGAAACTGGTCAAGGACCTGACCAATGTCGGGATCCTTGCGATTATTCTGGGGCTGGCTTCGCTGGTGGCGTCGAACTGGAACATGATTCCGGATGCGGCCAAGCTGATCGGGCATTTCGGCATATGCGGGGCGCTGGCCGCGCTGATGCTGAAGATCGACGGCGAAAAACATCCGGTGGGCAAGGATGCCTGCGTGCTGCTGCTGTTCGGGTCGTTCCTGACGTTCATCGCGCTGATCGGGCAGGTTTTCCAGCTGCACGGCGATCTTCATGTCACGCTGGCATTCTGGCTGGCGCTCTGCACGCCGTTCGTGTGGTTCTATGGCCGCAGCTACACAGTGATGGTGCCCTGGCTTCTGGTGCTGCTGGCCACGATCTATATGAACATGCTGGAATATCTGGATGGCGATCATGATATGCAGATCGTGATCGCCACAGTGATGACCTTCTACCTCCCGCCGATTCTGATTTTAGTGTCGCGATCGTTCTGGCTGGCGCGTTACCGGCCCGGCTTCGTGCAGACGTTTTACAGGCTCGGCATTATTTTGCCGGCGGTTTTAGCCAATCTGGCGTTATTGCTCTTCTATGAGAATTTTGCGATGAGCGCGCATTACACATTGCAAATGGTGCTGATGGCGCTGGGGCTGTTCGCGATCTTCGTTATATTCCGTCCCGGCACGCGCCGCGACGAGAGCGCCACCGATCTTTGGTATTATTTGCTGGTTTCCCACATCGTCATGATGCTGCCTTTTGCCTTGCCGCAACTGGAAAGCGGCGTGCTGTCGGCGGCGTTGTTTATAGCGTACTGGATTTTCATCGCCTGGCTGGGGGCGCGGATGCACGCGGGCATCTTGACCGACTGGGCGATCCGTCTGGTAGTTTTGCGCCTGTTCATCGTCTATCTGGAGGTATTCGGCAGTATGCTACAAACGGGAATTGGGCTGATCGTTTCCGGCATCCTGTTGCTGGTGGTTTTGCGTTACCTGAACCGTATCGTCGCCGCCGGGAGAAAGCTGGTGAATTATGAGCTTTGACGGCAAAAAGAAAATCGGATTGGCGTTCCTGGCCCTCCCGTTCCTGGCCATGATGCTGATGATCGGCACGAATATGCGCCATCTCGGCCATCAGGAATACCGCCTTGCCATCGAAGGGTATGATCCGCGCGATCTGCTCAAGGGGCATTACCTGATTTTCCGTTATAAATGGCCCGCCGATACGGTCGATATGTTTGCCGATCATACTTATCCCCGCATCGCGCAGGTCTGCGCCTGCATGGCGGGGCCGCCGGAGACTCCGCAGGTGCGTTTCGATGCCTGCGAGCGCGCGCATCCGCGTCAGAAAACCTGTGAGGGGGCGGTAAAGATATCGGCGGGCGCCGGTTTTGGCGGATACCAGCCCGCGGATGATCTGCGCCGCTATTTCATACCGGAGGCCCATGCGCCGCGGCTTGAGCGTATGCTGGGTTCCGGCAAGCACACTTTCGAAGTGGGCATCGTGCCGCGCGGCGGCGGACAGGCGCAATTGAAGATGCTGTATATCGACGGCTTGCCGCTCGATCAGTTTTTGCGTACCGTACCCGATGAAACAATTATCAAGTAATCCACAACAGGTCTGGCGTTCCCGGGGAATTCCCCATATATCAACGACATGAATACAGCACCTGAAAATCCGCCGCTCAAGGTCGATGTCTTTTGCCATGTCGTCGATAATCTCGGCGATATCGGCGTATGCTGGCGGTTCTGCAAAACGCTGGCGCGCGATCAGGGGTGCTATGTGCGCCTGTTCGTCGATGATTTCGGCGCTTTTTCGAAGATCGAACCGCTGCTCGATAAAACACGCGACGTGCAGCATATCGACGGGGTGGAACTGTTCCGCTGGGATCATGCGGTGATCCATGAGCGCTATCACGGTTGCGGCGACGCGGTGATCGAGGCTTTCGCCTGCACCCTGCCGGAAAAAGTGACGATGCTGATGGCGCGGGCGCGTAAGCCGCCTGTGTGGATCGATCTTGAATATTTAAGCGCGGAAGAATGGGTCGATACGCATCACGCGGTCGTGTCCCCGCATCCGCAACTGGGTATCGACAAGACGCTGTTCTTTATCGGTTTCCGTGAAAAATCCGGCGGGCTTATCCGGGAGAAGGGATTGCTCGATCGCCGCCTTGCGTTTCAGGCCGATGAGACCGCGCAGAATCAATGGCGTGACAGCTGGGGACTGCCGCCGCGCGATCCGGCCTTTATCGATATCAGCCTGTTTTGCTACGCGGTCAGCCCGGTTGAGAAAATGCTGGCGGCGCTGCAGGGCGCGGGGCGTCCGGTCCGGCTGATGATTCCCGCCGGGGTCGCCACGGCGGCGCTCAGCCGTTTTACGGGCCAAGCGCCGGAGCCGCTTAGCATCGTGCAAAAAGGTCATTTATATTTTCATAATTTAACATTTTTGACGCAAGACGATTACGACCGCCTGCTCTGGACCTGCGACCTGAATTTCGTGCGCGGGGAAGATTCGCTGGTGCGGGCGGTGTGGGCCGGGAATCCGTTGATCTGGGACATCTATAAACAGGCGCAAGACGCCCATATGCCCAAGTTACGGGCCTTTCATCAGCATTATTGGGGCGATCTGGCGCCTGAATGCCGCGAAATACTGGACTTTTTCAGCATAATGTGGAATGAAGGGGGCCGTCAGGACGAAGATCTTCCTGCTGGAGCCCTGCTGGCGTGCCTCCCCTGGATTACGGAGTACGCCCGTCAACGCAGCCTGGAGCAGGCTGGACAGGACGATCTGGCGACCCGGCTTGTAACTTTCGTCCGCGAACAAATGAAAAACCGAGGATAATTTATTATGAAGTTTGCTCAAGAACTGCGCTCAGGCAACGTCGTGACCATGAACGGCAACCTGCTGCTGATTACCAAGTCCGAATTCAGCAAATCCGGCCGTAACGCGTCGGTGATGAAATTCAAATTCCGTAACCTGAAAACAGGTTCCCCGTCCGAGGGCGTTTACAAGACGGACGAGAAATTCGACGACGTCGTGCTTGAACGCAAGGAAGTGAAATATTCCTACAATGACGGCGACAACTATATTTTCATGGACGAAGAGTACAACCAGTACGAAATCTCCAAGGATTTCATGGAAGACGCGCTGAAATATCTCGAAGAGGAAATGCCCTGCGAGATCGTCCTGTACGAAGGCAAGCCGCTCTCGATCGAGATCCCGGTGAAGGTCGTGCGCGAAGTCGTTTACACCGAACCCGCCGTGAAGGGCGATACTTCCGGAAAAGTGATGAAACCGGCGCGCCTGAACACAGGGCATGAGATCGCGGTTCCGGCCTTCATCGAGATCGGCGAGAAAATCGAGATCGATACGCGGACGGATGAATATGTGTCGCGCGCGAAAGCGGCTTGAGCGGTCGTTCTTATAAAGCTTGAAAGGCCTGCGTTTCGCAGGCCTTTTTTGTTAACCGCGAAGACGCCAAGGCGCGAAGTTCTTTTATCCGCGCCGCAGGCGCTTTAGAACGAATTATCAGCAGATTGATAATCTGTTATTGCCTGCGGCGCTAGAAATAGGAAGAACTTCGCGCCTTGGCGTCTTCGCGGTTCCATTTTCCATCTGTCTTTTCCGGAAAGACTATCCTAGATTACCCTTATGACCGAAATCCGTTTTTACCACGCGCAGCAATCGTCGCTTGAACAGGTGCTTCCCGGTATCCTGGGGAAGGCGCTGTCCGGCGGGCGGCGCATCGTCGTGCGGATGGCGGACAGGGGCGCGGTCGAGAAGCTGAACGAGCATCTGTGGGTTTACAATCCCGATTCTTTCCTGCCGCACGGCGCGGCGAAAGACGGACATGCTTCATTGCAGCCGGTATGGCTGACCGACCGGGATGAAAACCCGAACGGGGCCGACGTGCTGGTGACGGTGCGCGGCGGCGCGCCTGACCTGCCAGACAATCTTGCCGATTTCACTTTATGCTGCGACATGATCGACGGGCGTTTGCCGGACGACGTAACCGCCGCGCGCACGCGCTGGAAGGCCTATAAGGATGCGGGGTACGAGGTCACGTATTGGCAACAGACGGATAAGGGCTGGGAAAAAAAGGCCTGAGCCGTGCTCATAAAAAAACCGGGAACGTCGTCCCGGTTTTTGTTTATATGCAAAGGGCAGGTTTTAGTGTTGCTCTGCCGGGGTTGCTTCAGCGGCGGCTTCCGCCGGGGCCGCACCTTCAGCCGGAGCGGCTGCTGCTTCTTTCGGTCCCAGTTCAGCCATTTCGGTGTCTATGTCGGCTTGCGACGGCAGGGCCGGGCTGCCGGAGATGGAGCGCAGATAGGCGATCAGCGCCGCGCGGTCTTCCGGTTTCTTCACGCCGATGAAGTTCATGGCCGTGCCTTTAATGTAGGCTTTCGGCTTCCACAGGAAGTGGTTCAGCTCGGCGTATGTCCAGTTGCCGCCATGCGTTTTCATGGCCTCGGAATAATTGAATCCTGCGTGATGGGCTTTGGGCTGGTTGACGACGCCCGCAAGGCCGGGACCCGTGCCGTTCGGGCCGCCCGGCTCGAAGTTATGGCAGGCGGCGCAGGCTTTGGCCACCTGCTTGCCGCGTTCTATGTCGGCGCTGCCGATCATGGCGAGGATCGGTTCCGGCATTGCCACGGCTGCCGCGCCGCCCGCCGTTTCTTCCGTGGCTTCGATCGCGTATGCAAATTCCGACGGGGCTTCGGTGTGGACCATCTGGCTGGCGATGAAACCGGCGAGGCTGGCGATGATACCGGCTACGAGGAGGGCGGCGAAAAGCTTGTTGAATTCCATGTTGTTCATGGCAGAAAGTCCTAAAGATCGAAACAGGTTACGCGCGCGGATCATATCCGAAACCACTTGCATATACCCCTAAAACATGCGATTGCCAAGTAGCCATATAC
>CAKTCH010000095.1 GCA_934538895.1 uncultured Alphaproteobacteria bacterium | reverse complement strand
ACGAAACAGCGAACGACAACCAGCGTGAAGAAGCGTTATGGCTGGCGTTCTGGAACGAACTGCCCGCGGGCATGAATTTCCTCAAGGATCTGGCCGACAAGGCCAAAGGCGAGAGCCGCACCGTTATAGGTCTTGAAGGCCACACGGAAGCGACGATCAAGGATTGCCAGCGCCTTTGCGGCAACACCATTCCGCGCATGATCCTTGAAAAACGTTTTGGTGTGGCGATCGAAAGCTTCAATTGCCATTATCCTGTTATGGCGCCTGATCGTGCTTCGATGAGCGTTAGCATGAAGACGCAGATTGATCTGCAGAACGGTAATCTGTCTTCCGTGCATTGCTAATTGTTATTCCCCTCACCCCAGCCCTCTCCCCGTGGGGGAGAGGGATGAGTACCGTGAGGTGCGGAGGGTGAGGGGATATTATTCCGGAGTTATGATGAAGGCAGATTACCATGAAGTAGCCCGGCAATATTCCCTGCTGAGCGCGCATTACGATGACTGGTCGCGTATCGACTGGCACGATAATGTGCGTCAGCAGGGGCGCGCCCTTGATGAACTGTTAAAAGACAAGGGCTTTCACGGCCCTTGCCGCGTTCTTGATTTTACCTGCGGCATGGGAACGCAGGTGACGGGGCTGGCTTTGCACGGCCATCATGTGACGGGCCTTGATCTCAGCGACGGGCAGGTGCGGCGCGCACAGGCCGAAGCGCAAAGTTTCGATTTGTCCGTACCTGTGCAATGGATCGTAGGTGACGCCTTGCAGGCAGACCGTCATGTTAAGGGTCCCTTCGATGTGATTTTATCGTTTGGCAATTCATTGCCCCTGCTGGGCAGCCTTTCCCATATCCGGGACGCCTTGCGGGTGATGCATGGCCTGTTGAAACCGGGCGGCATGATTTTATTATCCCTTATGGATTATGCCGAAAAGCGCCGGACGCGCCCTCACGTCATGCAATATGGCCGCGTGGATAACGGCGACCGTCAGGGGATATGGATGGAAACGGCGGCGTGGGCGGAGAATGGCTGCCAGTATCGCAGCGACGTTTATTTTTCCTTCGTTTCCCCTGAGGTAAAAGTGGTTCATTACCCGTTTCCGGTGTTATATGCTATCATAGAGGAGGAAATGCGGATGCTGCTGGCAGGCTGCGGTTTTCAGGCTGTCGATTACAAGCCGAAAGACCGGGTTCCGCATTTCAGTTGTCCTTTGTTTATGGCGAGGAAAACAGAAGATGTGCGGCAAGTGCAGCCCTTATCTGGAACAGGCGATTGAATATTGTGCGGCGCGTGGTCTGCGGTTGACGGTGCCGCGTGCGCAGGTGCTGGGGATCGTGGTCGAGGCGGGATCGCCGCTGACGGCTTACGAGGTGCTGGCTGAACTGGGCAAGCAGGTTAAGAACCCGAAGCCGCCGACGGTTTACCGGGCGCTTGAGTTCCTGCAGGACGCGGGGCTGGTGCACCGTATCGAAAGCCTGAACGCCTATGTCGCCTGTCACGGCGACCACAGGCATGATCGCGATCATCATCACAGTAATCAATTCCTGATTTGCGACGATTGCGGCAACGTGCAGGAAATCGAGATGGGGCAGATGGGCAAGACCATCGGCGAAAAAGCCAGTGCCGCCGGATTCAAGACCGATCATTGGTCAGCCGAGATTCATGGCACCTGCAAGGATTGCCAGCACTAGGTGATCCGGGCAGGCGGTTTTTCCTTAGAGAATGCTCTGGCCTGTCTTTTTCCAGTCTTCCACGAAAGCGGCCAAGCCCTTATCTGTCAGCGGATGGTTATAGAGTTTGCGAATGACATCCGGCGGGCAGGTCATGACGTCGGCGCCGAGACGCGCGGCTTCCAGAATGTGAACCGGGTGGCGCACCGAAGCGACCAGCACTTCGGTCTGGAAATTCGGGTAGTTCTCGTAAATCGTCATGATGTCGGCGATCAGCTGCATTCCGTCGAAGGAAATATCGTCCAGACGGCCCACGAACGGGGAGATAAAGGTCGCGCCTGCCTTGGCGGCCAGCAGGGCCTGCATCGGGGTGAAGCACAGGGTCACGT
Organism: uncultured Alphaproteobacteria bacterium; assembly: GCA_934538895.1. Classification (GTDB taxonomy): domain Bacteria; phylum Pseudomonadota; class Alphaproteobacteria; order Micavibrionales; family Micavibrionaceae; genus Micavibrio_C. The sequence continues at coordinate 4,225 of CAKTCH010000095.1, read as the reverse complement.
TGACCATGGTGCCGTTGTCGGCCAGTTCCTTGCAGACTTTCAGGCCCGCCGGGGTCAGCGGCACTTTGACGGCGACGTTGGGCGCGATTTTGGAAAGTTTCAGGCCTTCGGCGCGCATGATTTCATAATCGGTAGCGGCGACTTCGGCGCTTACCGGGCCGGATACGACCGCGCAGATTTCCTCGATCAGCGGAATGAAGGGCTTGCCGGCTTTGGCGATCAGGGAGGGGTTCGTGGTCACGCCGTCAAGCAGGCCCGTGGCGGCCAGATCACGGATTTCAGCAATATCACCTGTATCGACAAAGAATTTCATAATTTCCGGGTACCTGTTTCTAGGTTGCGACGATGTCATTCCAGCCTAAGCCGGGTCGGCATATGAATAAAGAGGTTTGCCGATTTCTTCAAGGATATTGCTATGTTAATCTGCCTGTTATGACCCAGCCACCGTTATTTGAGGAAAATGCGCCGCTATCAGCGCCCGATCCGGCCCGCAAGGTTTCGGTGCTTGTCCCGTTTCCGGTAGACAAGGCTTATAGCTATGCCTTGCCGGAAGGTGAAGAAGCACAAGCGGGGGATTATGTGATCGTGCCGCTCGGCGGACGCGAAGTGCCGGGCGTGGTCTGGGACGATGCGCCCGACACGGTGAAGCCGGGCAAGCTGAAAGCCGTTCTCCATAAATATGAATTTCCGCCGATGCCGGCGATCGAGCGCAAATTCATCGACTGGCTCGCGCAATATACTATGAGTGCGCGTGGCGCTGTGCTGAAAATGGCGCTGGCCGTGCCGGGGGCGCTGGAGCCGCCGAAGGCAGTGCCGGGTTACATTATAAGTGACCTTGCCAGAAATGCTTTAGCTCCCTCTCCCCAGCGGGGAGAGGGCTGGGGTGAGGGGGATAAAGATTCCCCTGAAATGATCGACAGGGCGCGGCAGTTGCGGAAGGATCACACCGATGCCGAGAAGGCGCTCTGGCAGGAATTGCGTGACCGTCGTTTCCGCAATCTTAAATTTAAGCGCCAGTTTGTCGTTCATCCCTATATTGTTGATTTTATCTGTCTTGAGAACAAAGTGATCGTCGAGTTGGATGGCGGACAGCATGTGGATCGGCAGGCTTACGATAAGCGCCGTACCGCTTTTCTAGAAGCGGCTGGTTATAGAGTTGTTCGCTTCTGGAATGATGAGATTTCAAGAAATAAGGCAGGCGTTCTGGAGTCTTTGGGGTTAGAGATCGATCGTATTACCCCCCTCACCCCGACCCTCTCCCCGCTGGGGAGAGGGAGGAGCACCGCAGGTGCGGAGGGTGAGGGGGCTAAAAATAAGTTGCTTCAGAATTTGAACCCGCAGCGGCGGCGCGTGCTGGAGATTATGGCCGATGGTGTAACGCGCCGGGCGGCGGAGATTGCGGAGGCTGCCGGGTGCACGCCGGGTGTCGTTAAAACCATGGCGGGACAGGGATTGCTGGTGCCGGTCGATATATTTTCGTCCGCGCCGTGCCGCTACCCGGATATCGACCGTGCGCGGGCTGTGTTGTCGCCGGCGCAGGCGGCGGCGGCGGAGACGTTGTGCCGGTTCGCTGATGACGGGCAGTTCCATGCGGCCCTGCTGGACGGCGTGACGGGGGCGGGCAAGACGGAAGTTTACTTCGAGGCTGTGGCGGCGGCGCTGAAGCAGGGCAGGCAGGTATTGCTGCTGCTGCCTGAGATTGCGCTTTCGAATGCGTTTCTAGAACGGTTCAAAGCGCGGTTTGGTTGTGCGCCTGCGTTGTGGCATTCATCGCTGGGGCCTGCGCAGCGGCGTAATACGTGGCGCGGGGTGGCTGAGGGGAAAACCAGGGTGATCGTCGGGGCGCGGTCGGCGCTGTTCCTCCCTTATCAGGATTTGGGGCTGATTATCGTCGATGAGGAGCATGATCCGGCTTACAAGCAGGATGAAGGCGTGATTTACAACGCGCGCGATATGGCAATCGTGCGTGCGCATATGGGGAAGATTCCGGTGGTGCTGGTGTCGGCGACGCCGTCGCTGGAAACGATGGCGAATGTGTGGGCGGGGAAATATACGCATATTCATCTGCCGGATCGCCATGCCGGGGCGACGCTGCCAGATATGCATGTCATCGACATGAAGGTTGATAAACCGGAGCGGCAGAAATTCATATCGCCTGTATTGATGAAGGCGGTGGCCGGTACGGTGGCGGCGGGCGAGCAGGCGTTATTGTTCCTCAATCGCCGCGGTTATGCGCCGCTGACATTGTGCCGTACTTGCGGGCATCGCATGGAATGCCCGCGCTGCACGGCGTGGCTGGTCGAGCATAAGAATAGCGGCAAATTGCAATGCCATCATTGCGGTTATGCGGTGAAGGAACCGAAGGCGTGCCCGGCCTGTAATGACACGGACAGCTTTGCGGCGTGCGGGCCGGGGGTGGAGCGCATTCTTGAGGAGGTGAAGGAAGGCTTCCCCGAGGCGCGGACCATTGTGCTGGCGAGCGACACGGCCACGACACATGACGAGTTGAAAGCCATTCTGGATACGATCCGCAATAACGAAGTCGATATCGTGATCGGGACGCAGATTATCGCCAAGGGGCATCACTTCCCGAACCTGACCTGCGTGGGCGTGGTGGATGCCGATCTGGGGCTGCAGGGCGGCGATCTGCGCGCGGCGGAGCGGACGTTCCAGTTATTGCATCAGGTAGCGGGCCGCGCCGGGCGTGAGGAAAAGCCGGGGCATGTGTGGTTGCAAACGTGGTTGCCGAAGAACAAGGTGATGGTGGCTTTGTCGCATCATGACCGCGACCGTTTTCTGGAAGTTGAAATGCGTGAGCGTGAGGCCGCGCATATGCCGCCTGTGTCGCGTCTGGCGGGGATTATCGTTTCCGGGAAGAATGAAAAGCAGGTGGAGGAAGTGGCGCGAGAGCTGGGCAAGTGCGCGCCGCAAGCCGAGAATATCAACACGCTGGGGCCTGCGCCCGCGCCGTTCTATCGCCTGCGCGGAAATTTCCGCCGTCGTTTACTGGTGCGGGTGGATAAGAATGTGAATATCCAGAAGGCGGTTGATGAATGGTTGGGGTTGGTTAAGACCCCCTCGACCGTGCGCGTTCAGGTCGATATCGATCCGCAGAGTTTTATGTAGGCAATAGCAGGCACAGGCGTGGCTTGCGTGTCTGGGGCATGGGCGATCTGTGCAGTAAACTCAGCTTTGTCGAGTCTTCGTCATCATCTTCAAATTCGGTGTGAAAGAAACATAAATCACCGGCATCGGTTGTCTGGCAATTATATTTTTTCAGCACATTTTCGGGATCGGAGGCCGTAAGATATTCATACATAATGCGGCGAATCTCTGCCCCGCTGAATGTTCCTGGAAACCACCCTGTACCCATATTTCTGGTATCCGCGGTATAGGCGCAAGTCATGCGCCGGGGATCGTTATCGACAGGGCTGCCGTCCATATGAGGGTCCGCATCGAAGCGCGCCATTTCTTTGTCTTCTTTATTGCTTATATCCATGAACCATTCTCTTATCTTCAGTCCTTCTTCAGAAGCAAACTGCCGGAGGCCTGCCGCGCGGCGGAAGATTCCGGCCACGTGCAGCATATCAGAGAGTAACGCCGGACAAGTTTGCAGCCTGTCAGATATGCCGCTGTCGTCGTAATATATGTTGCCGGATGATGAGGATTTGACGGCAGGGGTTCTTCTATGGGTTATGCCGGTACTATACTGCGGCTGGCTTTTTATGACCTGTTCATAGTGCCGCATGTCGGCTATTACTTCCGTGGGCAAGGATCGTTTGAAGATAACGGCCCGCGTCTTGTTGCGGTAGTGCAGGGCGGCGAGGTCGTCTTCGTGATGGGCGATACGCACGGCGGAGTCGAGCGGGTGCGCCGTTGTGCGGTTGAAGGCCTTGTTTGATCTCAGCAGATAAAACATGGTTTTTTCAATAGCATGACCTTATTTATTATGCCAATATTTGTAACGAGGTAATAATGGGAATATCAGTGTGCCAGAAAGATAAGGAACTTGTACAAGCCATTATTCCGCAGAGCTTTATGTAGGCAGAAGCAGGCACAGGCGCGATTTGAGGACGGGCGGCATGGGTGATTTATGCAGCAAGCTCAGTTTTGTCGTATCCTTGCCGTCGCCGGAAAAATCCGTATGGAAGAAACATAAATCGCCGGCATCGGTTGTCTGATAATTGTATTTTTTCAGTACATCTTCGGGGTTTGAAGCTGTCGT
>CAKTCH010000094.1 GCA_934538895.1 uncultured Alphaproteobacteria bacterium | reverse complement strand
GGGCGCCGGGCACGCGCTTGAGGAAATCAAAAACCTCAAGGGAATCCTCATCAACGGCAACTTCTATTAAGCCCGAAAGCAGGGCCGGGCTGCATACCCTTGAAATTTATCCGCGATAGCGGGGTTTGCTCATGGACGTAAAGCCCATTTTCCTGTTAAACTCGCCTTTATCAGGGTTGCTTCTTCCCTGTTTTCCTTTTAGCAGTTGGTTAAGTGTTTTTACGATAAAGTAAAAGTAGGAATACAGGCTAACTATTTTCGATAATTAGGATTTTTCGACTTGCGCGTCCGCTCTCGTCCCAGAAGCTTAATCCGGATCGCCACCCTTCAGGCGTGGGGGCCGCGCACGACTTCGCTGATCTTTGCGCTGATCGCCCTTGCGCTTTTCATGATGTCTTTCGCCAGCCCCAATAACATGCGTTCCCTGCGTACGGGGGCGGCTGATTTGTTCGCCCCGGTGCTGGCGGTTGTGAATTACCCGGTCGAGCAGGCCGCCACCTATGTGCGCGCCGTGACGGGCATCGCCGAGCTTCAGGGCGAAAACGCCCGCCTGATGCAGGAAAACGCCCGGCTGAAGGAATGGTATCACGCGGCCATGCAGCTCAAGACCGATAACCAGTCCCTGCAAAAGCTGCTGAAGGTCCAGATCGAGCCGCAACACACCTTTATTACCGCGCGCATCATCGCCGATTCCGACACCGCCTTCGTGCGCAGCGTGCTGGTGATGGCGGGGTCCGAGAACGGCGTCACGACCGATCAGGCCGTGCTGGGCGGCGAGGGCCTGATGGGCCGCGTCGTCGAAGCGGGCAGGAAGTCCGCCCGCGTGCTGCTGCTGACGGATATGAACGCCCGCGTGCCCGTCTTCGTGGGCGGCGAGAATATCCGCGCGATGCTGGCGGGAAATAACACCGATAACCCGGAAATCATCCATCTGCCGCCGCAAACGGCGATAAAGGCCGGTGACCGCGTCATCACTTCGGGTCATGGCGGGCTTTATCCTTATGGCCTGCCCGTAGGGGAAATCGTGGTGGCCGATAACGGCGAGCTGCGCGTCCGCCTTTATGCCGATATCGACCGCACCACCTATGTCCGCGTGGTCAAGCGCACCGACGATCCAAACCTGAGGATTGCGCCGGTTTCCGCACCCGCGGCGGATTGACCGCGCGCGCGCCAGTCTTTACCTTACCCCCATCATGGCAAGGCGCAGAAGAAGCCGGCATTCCGGCATTTCCGAGATATCGTTCTCACGGCGCGGACTGGAGACGATCTTCAGGCTGCTGATCGCCTATGCCCTGCTGGGGGTTCTGTTTTTACTGAACCTGACCGCCTTGCCGGTTCCCCATGCGGGGTTGATAAAGCCGCATCTTGTTTTGATGGCCGTATATTACTGGGCGATTTTCCGCCCCACCCTGATTCCGACATGGCTTTGTTTCGTGGTCGGCATTCTGCTGGATATCCTCTCCGGGATGCCGCCGGGGTTGCAGGCATTCATCCTTGTCATTGCGCAAAGCCTCGTGCGCGACCAGCGTAAATTCCTGATGGCCCAACCCTATATTTCCGTGTGGGCGATTTTCGGTTTCGTGGTGGCGATGGCCGCGTCCATCCAGTGGGCTTTGTTCGGCATCGCCAATGATATGCAATGGCCCGCCATCATGCCCGTGGCTGCCAGCGTCGGCGTAACGTTTTGCCTCTTCCCGCTGGTGTCGATGGCCTTGATCATGACGCACCGCATGTTGTCGCCCGGCGCGCGTCATAAATATCAGTGATGGCCAGATGATAGATCGCGATCAGGAAAGAATAAAAAAATTCACGCGCCGCGCTTTCGTCGTCGGCGGTGTCCAGACATTGCTGCTGGGCACGCTGGTCGGGCGTTTGGGCTGGCTCCAGATTTCGCAAAGCGAACGTTACCGGATGCTGGCGGAAAACAACCGCATCAACGTGCGACTGATAAAACCGCCGCGCGGGCTGATTATGGACCGGATCGGGGAAACGCTGGCGATCAACGACCAGAATTTCCGCCTGATCGTCATCCCCGAACAGGTGGACGACCTGAACCTGACCCTGCGCCGCCTGCAAAAATATATCACGCTCACGGACAAGGATATCGACCGCCTCAGGAAACAGTCGAAGAAAAACCCCAAATTCTTCCCGCTCGAAATCCGTGAGAATCTAGACTGGGAAACCGTCGCCAAAATCGAGGTGAACCTGCCCGATCTGCCGGGCGTGGCGATCGATGTCGGCGAAGTGCGGCATTACCCGTTGGCACAATCGACCGCGCACATACTGGGTTATGTCGGCGCGGTGGCCAAGGGCGAGGAAGGCACGGACCCCTTGCTCAAAATGCCGGGTTTCAAGATCGGCAAGACCGGCCTCGAAAAAACCTATGACCGCGAACTGCGCGGGCGCGCGGGCGCGGCGGAAGTCGAGGTCAACGTGGTCGGGCGCGAAGTACGCAATTTGCGCAATACCGATCCCGAACCCGGCAAGACATTGCGCCTGACCATCGACGCGAACCTGCAATCCTTCACCCAGCAGCGCCTGCTGACCGAGCGCAGCGCCTCGGCAGTCATCATGGATGCGCGCTCCGGCGAGGTTTACACGCTGGCGTCGTCGCCCAGCTTCAACCCCAACGATTTCGCCAAGGGTATTCCCGCTGATCTGTGGGAACAGCTTCTCTCCGATCCTGGCCTGCCGCTGAACAATAAGGCCGTGGGCGGTTCCTATCCACCGGGTTCGACGTTCAAGATGGTCACGGGACTCGCCGCGCTGGAGGCGGGCATCATCAACCAGTACACCACCCAGTTCTGCCCCGGCCATTACGAATTGGGTAATGCGCGCTTCCATTGCTGGAAACGCGGCGGGCACGGTACGGTCAATCTGGTAAAGGCGCTTGCCGAGTCGTGCGATACTTACTTTTACAAGATCGCGGTCGAACTGGGTATCAATCGCATCAGCGATATGGCACACAGGCTGGGCATGGGCGAGAAGACGGGCATCGAACTGTCCGAGGAACGCGCGGGCCTGATGCCGACGACGCAATGGAAACGCCAGACCATGGCCGATAAGGTCTGGCACCCCGGCGAGTCCATCGTCTGCGCGATCGGGCAGGGCTATGTGCAGGCCACGCCGCTGCAACTGGCCGTCATGACGGCGCGTATCGTCAATGGCGGCTATGCGGTCAAGCCGTGGATAACGGGGTATGTCGGCGACAAACCCACCCACGATCAGCCCTGGGAAAGAGTCAACGTCAAGCCCGCGCACCTTGAACTGGTGATGAAAGGCATGGATCATGTGGTGAACTATCCCGGCGGCACGGCCATGGGTTCGCGCATCAATGTCGATGTGCACGGCGTCCCTCCGATGGGCGGCAAGACCGGCACGTCGCAGGTCAAGCGCATTACCGCCGACGAGCGCGCGCGCGGTGTGCGGCAGGAAGATCTGCCGTGGAAGCATCGCCACCATGGGCTGTTCGTCGGTTATGCGCCTGTCGACAAGCCGCGCTATGTCTGCGCGGTGGTGGTGGAACATGGCGGCGGCGGTTCCGCCGTGGCGGCGCCGATCGCCCGCGATCTGCTGATCGAAACGCAAAAACGCAATCCGGCCTCGAACCTGCTGCGTCCGGTCGGCAATCCACCCGTCGATAATACATTCCCGCCCCGCAAACCCAAACAGGAGCCATGACCATGAGCCTGTCCTTCGGCATCCAGACCGACCAGCGCCCTTTGCAGAAACTGGCCAGCCTGAACGGGGGCCTTATCCTGCTGGTCTGCATGATCGCGGGCATCGGCTTCACGGCGCTTTATTCTGCCGCCGGGGGGAATTTCGAGCCATGGGCCTTGAAGCAGATCATCCGCTTCGGCGTCGGCTTCGTGATGATGATCGTGATCGCCCTGATCGATATCCGTTTCTGGTACCGCATCGCCTATCCAGCTTTCGCGATCGGTCTGGTCCTGCTGGTGATCGTTGAATTCATGGGCCAGATCGGCATGGGCGCGCAGCGCTGGATCAATCTGGGCTTTATCCAGATCCAGCCGTCGGAGATTATGAAGATCGCCCTCATCATGGCCATGGCGCGCTATTTCCATGCCGCCACCACCGAGGATATGAAGCGCATATCCTTCCTGATCGTACCGGCGATCATGATGGCCCTGCCGATCGGCCTTGTGCTGCTGCAACCGAACCTGGGCACCGCCACCATCCTCGCGGTTGACGGCGTAGCCATGATGTTTATCGCCGGTGCGCCGCTGTGGATTTACATTCTGGGCGGTATTTCGCTGGCGGGCCTGATCCCGGCAGTGTGGATGTTTTATATGCATGATTACCAGAAACAGCGTGTAATGACGTTCCTCGACCCTGAATCCGATCCGCTGGGCGCGGGTTACCACATCACCCAGTCGAAGATCGCGCTGGGCTCCGGCGGCATGGAGGGCCGCGGATTCCTGCAGGGCACGCAAAGCAAGCTCAACTTCCTGCCGGAAAAGGAAACCGATTTCATCTTCACTCTGTGGGCGGAAGAATGGGGGCTGCTCGGTGGCGTGCTGCTGCTGGTTCTCTTCGGCATGGTGTTCTTCTATTGCGGCTGGATATCTTTCCGTTGCCGCCATGCCTTCGGGCGCTTCCTCGTCTTCGGCTTGATGGTAAACTTCTCGCTCTATGTCTTTATCAATGTGGCGATGGTGATGGGCTTGATCCCGGTCGTGGGCATTCCCCTGCCGCTGGTGTCTTACGGCGGCACGGCGATGCTGGCCTGTCTCGCCGGGTTTGGCCTCATCATGTCCGCCAGCATCCACAAGGACGCAAGGTTGGCGCGGTTCTAGATATTAATAATGAAACCGCCGGATGCGCAAAGGCCGCCAAGTATTCCCGGCGGCCTCTTGGCGGTTTACTAAATTTCTCGGAAACGCGATCAGGCGGCGTTGCCGTTCACGATGCCTTTTTGTTGCAGGAATTCCTGCAATTCGCCGCTGGCATACATTTCGCGCAGGATATCGCAGCCGCCCACGAACTCACCCTTGACGTAAAGTTGGGGGATGGTCGGCCAGTTGGTGTATTCCTTGATGCCCTGGCGGATATCGTTATCCTCCAGAACGTTGATATCCTTGAACTTGACGCCCAGCTGCGACAGAATCTGCACCACGGCGGCTGAGAAACCGCATTGCGGAAACACAGCCGTGCCCTTCATGTAAAGCACGACGTCATGGGCGCTGACATCGCCGCGAATACGCTCAAAAACGGTGTTAGGTACAGTCTGTTGCATCATTTACTCCCATTCATCACTAAAAAACCGATCGCGCTTACTTATTCAGGAACGGCAGTCTGAATTGCCAGCGCGTGCAATTCCGTTCCCATTCTGCCCTGCAGGGCGGCATAAACCATCTGGTGCTGCTGCACGCGGCTTTTGCCGCGAAAGCTTTCAGAGACGATATAGGCCGCGTAATGGTCGCCATCACCCCGCAGATCCGAGATGGCTACGACCGCGTCCGGAATGCCTTCCTTGATCATCTTCTCGATGGTCGGGGCGTCCATACCCATATTACGCGCGTCCTTCCATAAACGCTGGCAGCCAGCTTTCATGTATATTTGCTATTTCTGATATAGTTATAGCCTGATTTTCCGGAATTCTCAAGGTCAACCCGGAAGTTTTACCGGCAAGGGCAGCTGGAACACCTGCCTGAGCCGCGTGTGCCAGCACTTGCTCAGGATGGGATGTGGCAACCAGATACCGCCCCTGATCTTCCCCGTACCAGAAAGCGGCATCGCCGGAAATATCGAGATCGGCTCCGATACCGGATGCCATCACCATTTCCGCCACCGCGACCAACAACCCGCCGTCCGAAATATCATGACAGGCATTGACGAAGCCGTTCTGAATAGCGGTGCGGACGAAATCGCCGTTACGCTTCTCCGCGGACAGATCGACAGGCGGCGGCGGGCCGTCTTCGCGGCCCATGATCTCGCGCAAGTACAAGGACTGGCCCAGATGCCCCCTGGTTTCGCCGATCAGAACGATGCTTTCGCCTTCCTGCGTGAAACCCATCCCCACGGATTTATGGCCGCGATCGATCAGGCCGACACCGCCAATCGTGGGCGTCGGCAGAATGCCTTGTCCGTTCGTTTCGTTGTAAAGCGACACATTGCCGGAAATGATCGGATATTGCAGCGTCACGCACGCCTCGGCCATGCCTTGCAGGCAGGTCACGAATTCCCACATGATCTCCGGCTTCTCCGGGTTGCCGAAATTGAGATTGTCGGTAATGGCCAGCGGTTGCGCCCCCGTCGCGGTCAGATTTCGCCATGTCTCGGCCACCGCCTGCTTGCCGCCTTCATACGGATCGGCGTAGCAATAACGCGGC
>CAKTCH010000093.1 GCA_934538895.1 uncultured Alphaproteobacteria bacterium | reverse complement strand
GTCAATACGACGATACCGACGGATTTATGCAGCGCATAAAGCTTGAACGCGGAAGGCGAGGGATCGAGGCTGGTCATATACAAACCGACCCCCAGCAGACCGATCACGCAAAGTGCCACGACCCAGTGAAACCCCTGCGCGACCGCCCCGTAACGCTCAAACGTATTGCGCCAGATCATGGGGATTACTCGGCCTTGGCCGCCGGAGCCGCCGCTTCTTCCGCGGGATTGGTTTCAACCTCGATGATGATATTCATGTCGTCGCCGACATTCGGCAGGCCATAGCTTACACCGAAATCGCTGCGCTTGAATGAAGCGGTCGCGGAGAAACCGGCAACGATGCCGCCCTTCATCGGATGCTTGTCGATTTTATTGAGCGTGGTCGCCAGCACCACAGGCTTCGTCACGCCGCGAATCGTCAGGTCGCCGGTGATGTTGGCGGTCTTCTCGCCCGTCACATCGACCTTGGTGCTTTTGAACGTGATCTGCGGGAATTTATCCGCATCGAGGAGGTCGGCGTTCCTGACGTGATCGTTCCATTTCGCGTCGTTCAGATCCACGCTTTTCGCGTCGATCGTTACCTCCACGGAAGACGTCTCCGGCGCTTCCGGATCGAAAACGATCGTGCCGCTGTAACCTGTGAACTTACCGTAGGAATGGGAAAAACCGAGATGGCTGACGCTGAAAACGATCTGCGTGTGCGGCGTATCCAGCGTGAAGGTCTGCGGCGCGGCTTGCGCCGCGGACAGGGAAATACCGGAAGCCACGGCGACACCCAGCGCCAGGGATGTTATTTTACGAATCATGGTTCTGTTTCCTTTATTCATAAGCGGGACAAGCTGAAATATCCCAATAAGTTAGGGCGCCGCGACGGCACCGGCAAGTAGTGTATGCATTAGAGAGGCGCGGGAAAATACATTTTATAAAGGACGACCGCGCAAAAAGACGCCAGCCCCGCGATCCCCCACGCCAGCAGGCCGTAAGTCATGCGCAAACCCCTGTCTTCCAGCAGATCCTCGTGGGAACGCCCTTTGAGTAAATAGCCGAGAATCCGCAAGGCCAGCGCGAACCCGGCGACGAAACCGGCAATGCCCACAACGTAAATCATCGAAAAACACCCCTTCATATGACGACCTTCATAAAAATATCGTGAATAAGCCCGCCCTGTCCACCTCAACGCACGATGACGCCGCCGCTATTATCGGCTAGTTTTATAAAGTCATTTTTCGGAATAAGCCCCAGCCAGAGCCCTTCCCCATGCCGCTTCTTCACATCGTCATCCTCGCCATCGTTCAGGGCCTGTCCGAATTCCTGCCCGTCAGTTCCAGCGGCCATTTGATCCTGACCCACCATCTTCTGGGCAGCGGCGATAATATGTGGGGCGAAGCCCTGACCATGGATATCGCCGTCCATATCGGCACGCTGGTCGCCATCGTCATTTATTGCTGGAAAGATTTGATGGCGATGCTGAAATCGTTGATTCGCGTCGTCACCGGCCAGACCAAAGACAAAAGCGAGATCCGCCTGATCGTCTTCCTGATCGCCGCCAGCATTCCGGTGCTGGCCCTCGGCTTCACTTTCCACATCCTCGAACCCGCATGGGCGCGTTCGCTTCCCGTAGCGGCATGGTCGCTGATTATCTTCGGAATCCTGCTGGGGCTGGCCGACAGGTTCATGCCCATGACCCGCACGGTCGAGCAAATGACATGGAAGGACGCGATCCTCGTCGGACTCGCGCAAATGCTTGCCCTGATCCCCGGCACCAGCCGTTCCGGCATCACCATGACCGCCGCGCGCGGTCTCGGCTTTTCACGGGTGGAAGCGGCGCGCTTCTCGTTCCTGCTGGCCGTTATTTCCGTTTCAGGGGCCGGTGCCGTCGGCGCGCTGGAATTCATGGAAAACCCCAGCACGGAACTGTTCACCGAGATGGCCATCGGCGCACTTGTATCCTGCCTTGCCGCGCTGGCGGCGATGCACGTCCTGATGAAATGGCTGGTCAGCCACAGTTTCATGCCTTTCGTGGTTTATCGCGTGGGGCTGGGTGTTTTATTGCTGGTATTGATGCATCAGGGCATCATCGGCTGATAACGCAGGAAAGAGATTTGCGTATCGCCGTAACGCCGCTGGTCCCGTAACTTGAAACCGTCCCCGGCGGGAAACACGGCATGGTTTTCATGTTCGCAGACGATGACCGCGTCCGGCGCGATCCAGCCGCCTTGCACCAGGGCCGAAAGCGCCGGTGCCAGCAAGTTCATCCGGTAAGGCGGATCAAGGAACACGAGTTGCGCGGGCGCCGCACCTGCGGGCTTCGCCCCCGCTTGCGCGACCGCTTTCAGGATAAACCTACACTGCCCCTCGATCTTCATTCCGGCAGCGTTGCCCTTGATGAATTTCATATGCACCGGATCTCTTTCAATGAAGGTGGCCTGCGCCGCGCCGCGTGAAAGCGCTTCCAGCCCCAGCGCACCCGAACCAGCGAACCCGTCGATCACGGCGGCATCGGCAGGCAGATCATAAGCTTTCAGAATATTGAAAACCGCCTGTCGCACCTTGTCCGTGGTCGGGCGTACCGCCACGCCTTCAGGCACTTTCAGTATGCGGCCACGATGCGTGCCTGCCGTAATTCTCATACGCGATCCTTGAAAAAATCGGCGAATTGTTTCCGTACCAAAGAAGTTTTTACCTCCAGCACCTCACCCGCGCGCATATCGTCCAGTGCGAACGGGCCATAGGAAATGCGGATCAGGCGGTTCACCTGCATCCCGATCGCGCGCGTGACATTCCTGATTTCACGATTCTTGCCCTCGGTCAGCTTCATCGTCATCCAGGTGTTGTCGCCGCGCCCGCGATCGACCTGCACCTCGATCGGCCCATAGCGCACCCCTTCATAAACGATCCCTTCAGCCAGCGCCTGCAAATCGTCCGCCGTAGGTTTGCCGTAAGCGCGCACGCGATAGGTGCGCACCCAGCCCGTGGAAGGCAGTTCCAGATAACGCGATAATTCCCCGTCATTGGTCAGCAGCAGCAACCCTTCGGAATTCAGGTCCAGCCGCCCCACCGAAATCACGCGCGGCATATCCGGCGGCAGATTTTCAAAGACGGTCGGACGCCCCTGCGGATCGTGCGCCGTCGTCACCAGCCCCGCAGGTTTGTAATAAAGGAAAAGTCGCGTGCCCTCCGGTCTGGGTATCGAACGGCCATCGACGCGGATATCGTCGTATACGCTGGCGAGAAACGCCGGTGTTTCCAGAACCTGACCATTCACCTTCACGCGCCCTTCCGCGATCAGGTGCTCGGCATCGCGGCGGGAGCAAATCCCCGCGCGGGCGATAATCTTGGCAATGCGTTCTTTTTCAGCGCTCATGTCTTCTTTTACCGCGAAGGTGAGAAGAAGCGAAGAATAATTGATATTTATCCTTCGCGCCTTCGCGCCTTCACGGTAAAATCCCGTAATGAGGGAAACAGACGAACATTATATGGGCCTCGCCCTCGGACAGGCCCGCAAAGCGGCTGAACGCGGCGAAGTGCCCATCGGGGCTGTGCTGGTCCACGGCGAAACCGGCACGGTGATCGAGGGCGGCAACAATACCATCCTGAAATCCGACCCCACTGCACACGCGGAAATAGAAGCCATCCGCGCGGCCTGCGCCCGCGAGGGCGCGCAGCGCATTCCGGCCTACGACCTGTTCGTCACGCTGGAACCCTGCGCCATGTGCGCCGCCGCCATCAGCTTCGCCCGCATCCGCCGCGTCGTCTTCGGCGCTATCGACCCCAAAGGCGGCGGCATCCTGCACGGTGGAAAATTCTTCGATCAGCCTACATGCCACCATCGCCCGCAGATTGCACACCTGCCGACGGAGGCCTGCGGACAAATTCTGAAAGATTTCTTTCAGCGCAAACGCGGAAAATAATCACGCGCCGTCCTTCTCCGCATAAGCCAGGGCGTTACTGACCGGCAAAGGCTTGCTGAAGAAATAACCCTGCCCCAGCGTGCAGCCAAGATCGCACAGCGTAGCGATATCATCCTCGCGCTCGATCCCTTCCGCCACGGTGCCCAGGCGGAAAATCTGCGCCAGATTGATGATCGCGCTCACGATTTCAAGGCTTTTCTCACCGTCATGCAGGCCCGCCACGAAGGAGCGGTCGATCTTGATCGTATCGATGGTAAAACGGTGCAGATAACCAAGCGAGGAATAACCCGTGCCGAAATCGTCGAGCGCGATGCCGAAACCGGCCTCTTTCAGATCGTGCAGGATTTCTTCCGCCTGTTCCGGATCGTCGATCAGCGCGCTTTCCGTGACCTCAAGGCGAATCCGGTGCGGATCGACCCCGTAACCCTTCACAGTCTCGCGGATAGACTGCACGATGTTCTGCGTGTTGAAATTGATGCCCGACATGTTGACGCTGATGAAAATATCCGCGCGCCCCATCCGGTCGAGTTCCGGGATGATCTCGCAGGTTCTTTCCAGCATCAGGCGGTCGAGCTGCTGCACCACGTTCACATGCTCGGCCACCGGGATGAACTGATCGGGAAAGACCAGCCCCTTCTCCGGATGCTGCCAGCGGATCAGCGTTTCATAACCCATGACCCGGCGGGATTTAAGATCGATGATCGGTTGCAGGAACGGCACGAATTCGCGATTCTCCAGCCCCCGGCGCAATTCCTGCTCCAGCTTCAGCCCGCGCAGCGCCGATTCCTTCTGCGCGCCGATATCATGGATCTTGAGGGCATGGGGCGGCAGATGACGATGACGTTGCAGCTTGTCGATGAACGGATCGTTGCTTTTATCCTGACGGAGCGACTCCGGCATATGGATGCGCGCCAGCCGGTAACGCTCCACCAGCAGGCTGATGAGCAGCATGACGATGGGATCGAGATCCTGCAAACGGTTTTGCAGCGCGTTGCGGGGAATGATGAAAATCTCGCATTCGCTCCGGGTGATGGCCGTCGCCGTGCGCGGCGCATTGTCGATCAGCGCCATTTCGCCGAATATCTCGCCGGTATTGATATGACAGAGCAGCTTATCGGCACCGCCCCCGTCATTGCCGATAATATCGACGGTGCCCTTGTCGATCAGGTAAGCGCACTGACGCGGCTCGCCCCTGCGGAACAGCACAGTATCCTTCGGAAACACGTAACGCTGTATCAGGTCGGCGCTTTCATGCGCGAGCAGCGAATCATGCGCGTCGCTGAGCGTGGCTTTATGGTGCGGTTCTGGCAGGATCATGGAAAGGCAATCCGGGTTGTTACACGAATATGATGCGCCAAAATCCTTAACAGACAATGGAGATTTTCTCACAATCTTCTGTAAATCAAACAGAATCTTTCAAAGCCGCCACGGCACGCCAGCCGATATCGCGGCGGCAGAACCCGCCCGGCCACGTAATCTTGCCCACGGCACGGTAAGCCGCGTCCTGCGCCGCCGCCACATCATCCCCCAGCGCGCAAACCGACAGCACGCGCCCCCCTTTGGCGATAATATTGCCAGAACCGTCAAGCCCGGTCCCGGCATGAAATACCTTGGTGCCGGGCAGAAGGTCGGCATGGCCTATACCGGCGATCAGCGTATCCTTGAGCGTCTTGCCCGGATAGCCCTGTGCCGCCATCACCACGCACAAGGCCGCCCGCGGCTTCCATGAGAATGTTTTTTCCATCCCCGCCAGCCGCCCATCCGCCGCCGCGTCCAGCAGCGCCAGCAGATCGCCCTCGAAGCGCAGCATTAATGCCTGGCATTCCGGGTCGCCGAAACGCGTATTGTATTCCAGCAGGACCGGCTCCCCCTTCACCAGCATGATCCCGGCGAAGAAAATGCCGGTGAACGGGCACCCTTCGGCGCTCATCGCTTTCATCGTCGGATGGATCAGGCGATCCATGATCTTCTGCTGCAATTCATCGTTCATCATATGCGCCGGCGAATAGGCGCCCATGCCGCCCGTATTCGGCCCGGTATCGCCGTCGCCCGCGCGCTTGTGATCCTGCGCGGAATTGAGCGGCAGCACGGTCTTGCCATCGGCAATCGCAAAGAAACTCAGTTCCTCGCCATCGAGAAATTCCTCGATCACCACTGCCGCGCCCGCATTCCCGAAACTATTGCCCGAAAACATATCGCGCGCCGCCTCTTCGGCTTCGGAAAGCGTCATGGCCACCACGACGCCTTTACCGGCGGCAAGGCCGTCCGCCTTCACCGCCGTCTCGCCCTCGACCGCGTGGCTCATCGAGAGCACCTTCCCGGAAGACGTCGACCAGGTCACGGTGGTCGCCAACCCGGTCCCGCTGGCGACCCTGCCGCAGCGGCGCGACATCTCGGCTGCCATGTCCCGCTGGCTCTACGTCGGCAACCTGCTCGAGAGCAAGGGGGTGCGGCGGCTGGTGCGCGAGCAGT
>CAKTCH010000092.1 GCA_934538895.1 uncultured Alphaproteobacteria bacterium | reverse complement strand
GAAAAACCTGTACCTTGAAGGCCAGCAAAAAGGGATAGAATCTATCAGCGCCTTAAATAACCTGGAGAAACTGGTTCTACACTCCATCAGCGTCGCAAATCTGGATTTTATAAAAGATCTTCCATCGCTTTGGTCCATGGATATTAAATTTGGCGGTACGAAAAACCTTACCGCTCTCGCGGAAAAAGACAGCATAAAATATATAGGACTATGGCAAGTGCAAGGCATGGATGATATCTCCGTCATATCTGCAATGACCGGCCTGCAATATTTTCTCCTGCAATCATTGCCAAGAATAATAAGCATTCCCGACCTTTCACGGCTGAAAGATTTGCGGCGCGTTTATCTCGAAAACTTAAAAGGCCTGAAAGACGTCAGCGGAATTGAAGCCGCCCCAGCGCTTGAAGAGTTTATACACGTCGCGGCACAAGGAATGCATCCATCTCAATACGAAGGTATCCTGAAGAAAGCGAATCTTAAAAAAGTATTGGTTGGATTTGAAAACGACAAAAAGAATAAAGCTTTTCTGGAACTGCTTGAACAAAACAATATTGCTAAATACATGCACCACGATTTCGAATTTATACATGGCCCCATAAAAAACACTGGTAATGGATTTTCCGGTCATTGGCTTCCTGATCAAAATTCCTAGATCCCATTGACTCGCCAGATCGTTAGGTCTTGAATCGTGCGCCATGAGGATCCGAAGCGAATTACCGTCAGATGCGGCTGCCATTGAAGCAATCACCGTTGCGGCATTCAAAAATGCCGCCCATAGCAATCATACGGAACAATTCATCGTTCGGGGCCTGCGTAGCGCTGGCGCGCTCTCCGTGTCGCTTGTCGCGGAAGACGACGGGAGAGTGATTGGCCATGTTGCGGTGTCTCCGGTGACGATCTCGACCGGCGCAGGCGGATGGCACGGGCTGGGACCGCTCTCCGTCGAGCCGGAACGGCAAGGCCGGGGGATCGGCAGCCGCCTTATTCGGGCAGCCCTTGATAACCTGCGCGCCAGCGGCGCTTCCGGCTGTGTTGTGCTGGGCGAACCCGGCTATTATTCCCGTTTCGGTTTCGTCACAAATTCAAGATTGATTCTGCCGGGCGTCCCGCCGGAATACTTCCAGGCGCTATCTTTTAAGAACGCTCCGCCCGCAGGTACGGTTTCCTATCATAATGCCTTCACCGCCAAAGCCTGAAACTCCCCGAATACCCTGCAAAATCCAGATCTCCCGGAGAAAAGCGTGCCACCGCTTTCAAGCCATTGAACTAACTCACGAATTTTTAGGATTGAAAACATGGTGCTGCTGGCGAGGATTGAACTCGCGGCCTTACCCTTACCAAGGGTACGCTCTACCACTGAGCTACAGCAGCGTCCGGTGAAAAGCTCACGGAAGGCCCGGAAGTTACAATAAAAAATCTGGTCTGTCACCCTCATTTTGACTATAAATTCCGGCAGGTTTCCCAGGATAAACAAGACAGCCGGATGAGCCCTCGTGACGAATCAGACTAAAATGAGCGCCAAAGCCCTTACCGACGCCAGACGCGCCGAGGCCATGCGCGAGAACCTGAAGCGCCGCAAAGTACAACAAAAGGAACAAGATGAAATGCTGAAACCCCAGACGGAAGCCCGGAACCTCGCACAGCCCCTCCCGGAAAATGCTGCCCTCGCCGTCCCCGGCATCATGCCCGATCACTGGATCCGCGAGCGGGCGCAAAAGGAAGGCATGATCGAACCTTTCGTCGAAAAGCAAAAGCGCGAAGGAAACATTTCGTTCGGCCTGTCTTCCTACGGTTACGATGCGCGCTGCGCCGACGAATTCATGATCTTCACCAACGTCGATAACGCCATCGTCGATCCGAAGAATTTCAGCAATCAGAGCTTCGTCGAACGCAAGACCGACGTCTGCGTCATTCCCCCCAACAGCTTCGCCCTCGCCCGCACCGTCGAATATTTCCGCATCCCCAAGGACGTGCTGGTGATCTGCCTCGGCAAAAGCACTTACGCCCGCTGCGGCATCATCGTCAACGTCACGCCGCTGGAACCGGGATGGGAAGGCCACGTCACGCTGGAATTCTCCAACACCACGCCGCTGCCCGCGAAAATCTACGCCAACGAAGGCGTCTGCCAGTTCCTGTTCTTCAAAGGCTCCAGCCCCTGCGAAGTCAGCTACGCCGACCGCGCGGGAAAATATATGGGCCAGACCGGCGTTACGCTGCCGCGCCTGTAACATAATAAAAACATAATAAGCCGTTAGAAAGTCAACCATGGCCCCGATCAAAACACGTATTATGCCGCCTTTATCGTCCGTGCCGCTGCCCTTGCGCACCGCGCCGGAAGAGCAGGTCCCCGCCGCCGAAAAAAAAGGCTCCGACCTCATCCGCATCCATGGCGGCAAGCGTCTTGAGGGCACCATCGAAATTTCGGGCGCGAAGAATTCCGGCCTGAAACTGATGTGCGCGGCGCTGCTGACCGAAGAGTCGATGCGCTTCACCAACATGCCGACGACGCTGCGCGATATCCGCACCCTGACCAAAGTGCTGGAAAGCATCGGCGCCACCATCGCCACCGGCCCCGAAGGCACCATGGTCGTGCAGGCGAAGAACATCGCCACCGGCCACGCCGATTACGAACTGGTGCGCCAGATGCGCGCCAGCATCCTGGTGCTCGGCCCCCTGCTCGCGCGCCTCGGCGAAGCGACCGTCTCGCTGCCCGGCGGCTGCGCCATCGGCACGCGCCCGATCGATCTGCATTTAATGGGCCTAGAGAAAATGGGCGCGCGGATCACGCTGGAAGAAGGCTACGTCCACGCCACGGCGCCGGACGGCCTGCGCGGCGCCGACATCCACTTCCCCAAGGTATCGGTGGGCGCGACCGAAAACATCATGATGGCCGCGACGCTGGCCCAGGGCGTAACCACGCTATACAACGCCGCGCGCGAACCCGAAATCATCGATCTCGGCGAATGCCTGATTAAGATGGGCGCGAATATCAGCGGCCTCGGCACCTCCGAAATAAAGATCACAGGCGTCGAAAAGCTCTATGGCGCCCTGCATGACGTCATCGCCGACCGCATCGAAACCGGCACCTATATGATCGCGGTGGCCCTCACGGGTGGCACGCTGCGCCTGAAAAATACCCGGATGAAATTCCTCAACGCCCTGATCGGCCCGCTGAAGGCCGCGGGCGTCAGCTTCGACGAGGAAGACGGCGATATCATCGTCCACCGCAACGGCACGCCGCTGACCGGCGCCGACATCATGACCGAACCCTACCCCGGCTTCCCCACCGACCTTCAGGCACAGTTCATGACCATGCTGACCCAGTGCGAAGGCGCCGGCATGGTCACGGAAACCGTGTTCGAGAACCGCTTCATGCACGTACCGGAACTCGGGCGCATGGGCGCGAACATCACCGTCCATGGCGGCTCCGCCATCGTGCGCGGCGTCAAGAAACTTAAGGGCGCAGACGTCATGGCCACCGATCTGCGCGCGTCCGTGGCGCTGGTGCTGGCGGGCCTCGTCGCCGAGGGGACGACTACCGTGCACCGCATCTACCACCTCGACCGCGGCTACGAAAACCTCGTCGAGAAACTGCAAGCCTGCGGCGCCGATATCGAACGCGTACGCTCAAATGAGGAATACGAATGAAAATAAAACTTGATTTCAACCAGATCGACCCCGCAAACGGCAAGGAGCCGCAAGCCTTGATCGTCGTCCTCCACGGGCTGGGCGACCAAAAGGACCAGTACCACAGGATCTATTCACGATTTGCCTCTGAATTTCCGGACGCGCGCGTAATCGTTCCCAACGGCTTCCAGAGCTTTGACGAGGGCCTGCCCGGATGGGGGCATTACATCGTCAAAAAGAAATTGCCTCGCGAAAGATACGAGCAAGCCCAGCAGGGATACAGCTGGTTCACGCTCAATCCCCTGACGCTGCCCTACCTCGTAAAATCCGATAAAATAGACACGGTCGGAAAATTAAACGATTTCCTGACCAGCAGTCTTGAGGAAGCGAACCTGGCCGATGATCGCCTGATTATTTTCGGTTTCTCCCAGGGCGGCATGATAGCCATAATGGCCGCCACACGCCGCGCGCAGCCTTGCGCCGGGGTCATCGCCCATTCATCCACACTGCCCGCCAGCTTTCAGACCGCGGTGAATCCGCCCCTTGATCTTATAAAGGGGGACCTGGAGATGGCTTACGACAGTAAACTGACTTTCAAGCTGATTAACATGACGCACGAAAGAACGCTGCAACGGCTAAATCGCATGAACATGCCCTATAACGACCATGTCGTAAAGAATCTGGGCCATACGATAAGCGAGGACTCCCTGAAACTAAGTGTCGACATCATAAAGAAACGGCTGGGAATAACCGCGCAGCCATGACGGCAAGCTCTATCGCTCATATCACCCTGCGGGAACCGGATGGCACGAATACCGGCGCCTGTTTCATGCAGCATGAGCGCCAGCAGGCTCTGGAAGAATTGACGCGCCATGCCGTGTTCCAGCCGGTGAACGACAATCGCGGCCCTTACGATATCAGCATCTCCCTGCAAAACGGTTATCTGGTGTTAGACCTCGAAAACAGTGCCCGTGAAAACCTGCAAACGCTGGCGCTCTCGCTGCGCCCTTACCGCCGTATCATCCAGGACTACTTCCTGATGATCCGCAGTTACGAGGAAGCGCGCATGACGGCAGGCCCCGAAAAGCTGGAGGCCATCGACATGGGCCGCCGTGGTATCCATAATGAAGGCGCCCATCTGCTGATGGAGCGTCTGGAAGGCAAGATCGAAATGGATTTTGAAACGGCCCGCAAATTCTTCACCCTCATCTGCGTCCTGCACCGGACGGATATCAGCTTGATGGGCTGACCCGCACCAGTACACGAATAAAACATAAAATCTTGCCCTGACTTTCCTCCGCATTGGCGGTATGAATATGGTATGGATTCCCGCCTGCGCGGGAACGAAGACTATGAAAAAAGGCATACTTAGAGAATGACTTCTCAAACGACACCGGATTTCGATCTTTGCGTCATCGGCGGCGGCATAAACGGCGCGGGCATTGCCCGCGATGCCGCGATGCGCGGCCTGCGCGTGCTGCTGGTCGAAGCGCAGGACCTCGCCGGGGCGACGTCGTCCGCCAGTACCAAGCTGATACACGGGGGCCTGCGCTACCTCGAAACCTACCAGTTCCGCCTGGTGCGCGAGTCGTTGCAGGAACGCGAAGTGCTGATGCGCCTCGCCCCGCATATCGTCAAACCGCTCGATTTCGTCATGCCGCACACGGCGGACCTGCGCCCGGCATGGATGATCCGCCTGGGCCTTTTCATTTACGATCGTCTCGGCGGCAGAATCTCGCTGCCGAAATCGCGCAGCATCGATTTCCACAAGGATATCGCGGGCCGCCCGTTAAAGGACCAGTACGCGCACGGCTATCATTATTCCGATTGCTGGGTCGAGGACGCCCGCCTCGTCGCGCTGAACGCCCTCTCCGCCGCCGAGCATGGGGCGCGCATCATGACGCGCACCGCTTGCGTCGGCCTCACCCCCGCCGCCGATAAATCCTGCTGGCAAGTCAAGCTGCGGAACATCTCCATCAACTATGAAGGCACCTTCACCGCCCGCAGCGTCATCAACGCCACCGGCCCATGGGTAAGAAAATTCCTCGACGGCGTGCAGATATCGAACGAGCATACGCCCAAAGTGCGCCTGATCAAGGGCAGCCATATCATCCTGCCGCGCCTGTATGAAGGCGCGCACACATATCTGCTGCAACAACCCGACCGCCGTGTCGTGTTCGTAATCCCTTACGAAGGTCAATATACGCTGGTCGGCACCACCGATGTCGAATATCGCGACGACCCCGCCAACGTGAACATCGACGAAAAAGAAATCGATTATCTGGTAAAGGCCGTAAATCTTTATTTCAAATCGCAGGTCAGCCCCAAGCATGTCTTCTGGACCTATAGCGGCGTGCGGCCCCTGCTAGACGACGGCGACAGCAATGCCAGTAACATCACCCGCGATTACAAGCTGCTGCCCGACAAATCGCACGGCCCGTTGATCCTGTCCGTTTTCGGCGGCAAGCTAACGACCTACCGCAAGCTGTCCGAACACGCGATCGACATGCTGTTCCGCGAAGAAAAATATAAATTCAGGCCGACCAAAACCCACCGCGAACCGCTGCCCGGCGGCGATATCGGCAATATGGATGCCTTCCTGAAAAATCAGGCGAAGAAATACCCCTGGCTCGACGAAAAGCTGCGCCTGCGTTATGCCC
Source organism: uncultured Alphaproteobacteria bacterium (assembly GCA_934538895.1). Classification (GTDB taxonomy): domain Bacteria; phylum Pseudomonadota; class Alphaproteobacteria; order Micavibrionales; family Micavibrionaceae; genus Micavibrio_C. The sequence continues at coordinate 149 of CAKTCH010000092.1, read as the reverse complement.
GCACATACGGCACGCGCATGAACACCCTGCTGAAGGACCGTAAAAGCATGGGCGACCTCGGCATATTCTACGGCGACGGCGTCTATGAAGCCGAACTCGATTATCTGGTCGCACATGAATGGGCGCGCAATATGGACGACATCCTCTGG
>CAKTCH010000091.1 GCA_934538895.1 uncultured Alphaproteobacteria bacterium | reverse complement strand
CACCAGCCCCACCCATGAAAACAGCAGCAGGATCAGCAGCAGCGTCCAGAAGCCCGGCACGAACATCGCCGAAAAAATAATCAGGATATAAAGCGAGGGCAGGGACGACCATATCTCGATAAAACGCTGCATGATCAGGTCGAGCCAGCCGCCGTAATATCCCTGAAACGCCCCGGCGGTAATGCCGATAACCGAACTGACGAGCGTCAGAATCAGGCCGAAGAAAACGGAAATGCGGAAGCCGTACAGCACGCGCGCCGCCACGTCGCGCCCCTGATCGTCGGTACCGAGGATATTATCCGCCGTCGGGCGCGAGGGCGCGGGGCTGGGGAGGTTGTAATTCACCGTATCGTAGGAAAACGGAATCGGGGGCCAGATCATCCAGCCGCCTTTCGCCCGGATCAGGTCGCGCACATAGGCGTCGCGGTAATCGGTTTCGGTTTCGAAATCGCCGCCGAAGGCCGTTTCCGGATAGGCTTTGAACACAGGCGCATAGAGCGCGCCGTCATATTGCAGCAGGATCGGCTTGTCATTGGCGATGAACGGGGCAAACACCGCAATAGCGAACAGGAACAGGAAAATCCACAGCGACCAGAATCCGCGCTTGTTGGCGTGGAACTGCTTCAGGCGGCGGCGGGCGAGCGGGGACAGCGTCACGTTATAAAGCCCTCGCGCTGAAATCGATGCGGGGGTCGATCAGGACGTATGTAATGTCGCGGATCAAAGTGGTCAAAAGCCCGATCAGGGTAAACACGTAAAGGGTGCCCAGCACCACCGGATAATCACGGTTGATGATGCTTTCATAACCCAGCAAACCAAGGCCGTCGAGGCTGAAGATCACCTCGATCAGCAACGACCCGGCGAAGAAAATACCGAGGAATGCCGCCGGAAACCCCGCGATGACGATCAGCATGGCGTTGCGGAATATATGTTTATACAATACGCGATGTTCGCTCAGGCCCTTGGCGCGCGCCGTCAGAACATATTGCTTGTTGATTTCATCGAGGAAGCTGTTCTTGGTCAGCATGGTCAGGCTGGCAAAGCCGCTGATGACCATCGCCGTCACCGGCAAGGTCATGTGCCAGAGGTAATCGATGATTTTCTGGAAGCTGTTCAACTCGTCCCAGTTATCCGACACGATGCCGCGCAAGGGGAACAGGTCGAAATAACGCCCGCCCGCGAACAGGATGATCAGCAGGATCGCGAACATGAAGCTGGGAATGGCATAGCCGATAAAAATGGCGGCAGACGTCCATACGTCGAAAGGCTGCCCGTCCTTGACCGCTTTCTTGATGCCGAGCGGAATGCAGATCAGGTAGATAATCAGCGTCGACCACAGGCCGAGCGAGATCGATACCGGCATTTTCTCCAGCACCAGATCGATGACGCTGACGTTGCGGTAATAGCTCTCGCCCAGATCGAAACGCAGGTAATTGCCGACCATCAGGAAAAAGCGTTCATGCGCGGGCTTGTCGAAGCCGTACATTTTTTCAAGCTCGGCGACGAATTCAGGATCGAGGCCCTGCGCCCCCCGGTATTTACTGCCCTCGCCCGCACCCATCTGCGGCATATTATCCATGACCATATCGCCGCCGCCGCCCGTAAAACGCGCTGTGGCGTCGGTGTTGTGCCCCTGCAACTGCGCGATCATGCGCTCCACCGGGCCGCCCGGCACGAACTGGATAACCACGAACGAAATCAGCAGGATGCCCAGAATGGTCGGGATCATCAACAGCAGGCGTCGGCATATATAGGCGGCGAGATTCATGGAAGAAAGCCTAAACGTCCCCGGCTTCACAGGCAATGCCGGGAAGGGATTTAAGGAATGAATTGCACAGAACTTTAATCTTTATGGTCAGCGGTGCGCCTTGAAGAAACGATCGGGCCTTGTTCCGTAAAACTAGGAGGGTTTCACATTCCAGCTCTCCATGGTCCAGCGCAGGCCGTCATGCGTCATGACGCCATAGGCCCCCGTCGATAATTTCAACGGGAAGCGCGCGCGGAAAGCTTCATAATCGTCCGTCATATGCGGGGCGAAGCGGGCGGTGCCGTTGCTGGTCACCACCATGACGGTACGCCCGGTATGATTTTTGATGAGGCCCTGACCGAATTCCTGCCATGTCCTGATAATTTGCGGCGGATCGACCAGCCAGCCGGACGGGGGAATTGCGCGCTCATCCCATTCTTTCAGTGCTTCCGCGCCGATACGCGCAAGAACGGCCTCATCCGTCATGTTTTCGTCGGGGCCATAATCCAGCTCGTTGAAAATAGCCAGCGGTTCGACGGCAATGCCGGGATCGATCTGCGCGATGGCCAGCGCGGCGGTCTGCTTCGCCCGGCTTTGCAGCGACGAATAAACCGCATCCGGCAAAAGGGACTCGCGCGCGAGATGCTGCCCCAGACGGACGGCCTGCGCCCTGCCGGAATCCGTGAGCGGCAGGTCAGTGCGCCCGCCCACGCGGCGCGACGGCTCGCCGGCCTCGAACGTATTGCCGTGGCGCGCGATAATCAGTGTGGTGGTCATGGTGCTTCTTCCCTTTCATGCTGGAATTGCCGCTTGACCAGCACCAGCGGTGCCAGCTGCGCGGACAGGTTTTGGAAGACGGTGCGCGCTTCGTGCGTCATGGGCCACTGCTGCCCGTCACTCAATATATCGTAAGCTTCCTCTACCTTGCCTTGCGAAATCAGGAAGCGGGCATAGTCCGCGCGGGCCGCAAAATGCAGCGGGTCCTTGCGCAGGGCTTCCCGCCAGTGCCGGTCGATCCGGCTTAGGCGATCCGGCAGATGTTCGTTCGTGGCCCGCATGTAAAGGCGGGCGCGCTTGTGGTCGATATCCGCAAGCGCCGGATTCGATATTTGCGCATCGTTCAGCAGCTTTTCGGTATTGTTATAAATTTCCTGGCGGTCAGCGTCGGTCATGTGCAGCGGCGGCTGGGCCAGCAGGTCGAGATAAAACGCCGCCAGCCTGATATCGGCATCGGTAAAACTGCGCGGTGCGAAACGGTAGGCCCGGTCTATAGCGGTGAAAAATCCGTCGATATCCCCTTTGCGCATATCTTCCTGCGCCTGTGCGACGAAATAATAGCCAGCCGCCGTGCTGGCGGTGGTCAGGGCCAGCAACGAAGCCGTGACCGCCAGCGCGCCACGCCAGATCAGCTTCTCGCGCGGCGCAGGGTCGAGGATAATATAGGAACGATCCTCATCGTCTTCGCTGCCCAGATCGTAGAGCGCCGCCATCAGCACCGCCGCCAGGATCAGGATAGATGTGATATAAAACTGAAATTCGATATGGGCATGAAGCGTCAGCGCCGCCAGCGCCGCCACGCAGCCCGCGATCAAGGCACGGCGCGGATCGCCGGCAGCCGCCCTGCGCAACGATGCGATGCTCCGCGCCAGCCATGCGCCGATAACCGCATAAAACAGCAGCAGCGCCACGACGCCGCATTCCACGCCGAACTGCAACGCGTCGAAATGCGCCCAATGGCCCATCGAAGATGTATCGCCCGGCAGGCGGTATGACGGGTAATAAAGATAGAACGTGCCCAGCCCCGTGCCCGCGAACAAATGATCGCGCAGCATGGCGAAGGACGCCTTCCAGATATCCAGCCTTTCATAACTGGAATAATCCAGAACCGGATCGCCGAAAATGCGCAGGCTGTGTTCCAGCGCCGTATGGCTGAACAGCAGGAAAGCGGCGAATACGATCGCCAATACGGCTATAAAAAGCGCGGCGGTCTTCCCCTGCCGTTTCAAGGCCGGGAACAGCATGAAGCCGAGCAGTAATGCGCCCGCGCCGAAGCACAGCAATCCGCCACGGCTGCCCGTAGTCAACAGCCCTGCGAACAACACGATGCAGGCGGCTCCTGTAATCAGGCGCTGCCTTCTGCCACCCGTTACGAGACAGGCGATCAGGGGCAGCAGGGCCATATTGATCAGCGTGGCCATATTGTTGGGGTTGGCCATCACGCCGGGCGCGCGGTTCAGCCCTTCGATAAAAAACTGCCATAACGCATAAAGGGCCACGACGACAACGGCCCCGGCCATCAGGATGCTTGTCTGACGGATCAGGGCCGCGCGGTCAGGCGCGCAAAGCAGCGTCAGCAGCACGAGGGGCAAGGCCGTCAGGTTCAGCCATGTGACGAGGCTGGCGAAGGGAACGCTGCTCCACGTCAGGCTCAGGCTGATATAAACCCAGAAAGCCAGCGTCGCCAGCACGGCGATGCCGGAAGGCAGGGATAGCCGTCCGCCAAGCTGCGGCAGGATACTTGCCAGCGCGGCGGCCAGTATCAGGAAAAGCGCGGGCGCATAAGCGATATCATCGCCGCCGTGAAAAAAGAAGCTGGTTATGAAGGCAGCGGCGAGCAGAACGGACGTCACAGGCGCCGCGCGGTTCATGGCAGGTCGTCGCCGTACTGCCTGATCGCTTCTTCGGCGCGAGTCAAATCTTCCGGGGAATCGATGCCGGAACGCAACGGGCCGTTTACGGCGCTCACTTCGACTGTCCGGATGCTGATGCCGTTTTCGAGAAAACGCAATTGCTCCAGCCCTTCAAGGATCTCATAGGTGCTTTGCGGCAGCTTGACGAAACGTTGCAGGATATCGGTGCGATAGCCGTAAACGCCCATATGCTGCCACACGGGCGAAGGCAGCGTGCCGGCGGCGCGCATTTTTTTCTCGTCGCGAATGGCGGGAATGATGTTCTTGGAGAACCACAACGCGCGCCCGTCCGAATCGCGGATGCAGGTCGTGCCGGTGAACGGCGTCGATTTCTTGGCGGCGCGCAAGGCGTCGAGATCGATCCATGACAGGCGGTGAACCGGCGTCACGACTTCCAGTTTCGGATTATCGCTGATGGTGTCGACCATGGCCTTCAGCACCGATGCAGGCGTAAAGGGCGCGTCGCCCTGCAGGCTGACCAGAAAGTCGAACGACTCGCCCGTATTCTCGGCGGCCTGTAATACGCGGTCGGAACCCGTCGCGCATTCCGGCGACGTCATGACGCATCGGGCGCCGATCTCCTGCGCGTGCGCGGCGATGCGATCGTCGTCGGTCGCGATCATCACGCTGATATTTTTATCATGGGCGGCGGCCTGCAATCCTTTTTGATAGACGCGGGAAAGCATGGTGCGGCCATTGATAGACGCCAGCGGCTTTCCGGGAAAACGCGTCGAGGCATAACGGGCGGGGATGACGATTGCGGTTTTCATGTCGGAATACTACTCCCTCCACCATGTTTCAGCAACAGGCAAGGCGTATTCAGGGTTTTCCTTAGGCTGGCCATAGCGATTCCAGTATGCGATGCGCCATGCGGGCATATGCCAGTTCGGGATGCCGTAGAAACCCCATTGCAGCACGCGGTCGAGCGCGCGCGTGCGCACCACCAGTTCCTCGCGCGAGGGGGCGGCGATAATCTGGTCGATCAGCGCGTCGACGACCGGGTCGCTGATGCCGATCTTGTTGCGGGAGCCGGGCGTGCCGACGGCGGCGGAACTCCAATAAGCCCGCTGTTCGTTGCCCGGCGAATTCGACTGCCCGATCAGATCGACGGTCATGTCGAAGTCATAGGCATTCATGCGGTTCTGGTATTGCGCGGTATCGACCATGCGGTAAGTGGCCTTCACGCCCACGCGTTCGAGGTTTTTAATGAACGGCATGATCCAGCGGTCGAACATAGGCGTGTCTTCGAGAAATTCGAATTGCAGCTTCACCCCGTCTTTCGCGCGGATGCCGTCGGCGCCCACTTTCCACCCGGCGGCATCCAGTATATCGGCGGCCTTTTTCAGGTTCGCGCGGTTGTTGCCGGAACCGTCGGTCCTGGGCGGGTTGTATGCGGTCGTGAAGAGTGCAGGCGGCAACTTGTCGCGATAGGGTTCGAGGATTTCAAGCTCGCGCCCCTCCGGCACGCCTTTCGCTTCCATTTCAGAGTTCGAGAAGAAGCTGCGCGTGCGCTTGTAGCTGTCATAGGCCAGCGTCTTGTTCGACCATTCGAAATCAAAGGCATAGGCAATGGCCTCGCGCACGGCGCGGTCTTTGAACACCGGTCTGCGGGTGTTGTAAATAAAACCCTGATAACCCTGCGGCAATTCGTGCGCGATAGTCTTCTTGACGATGCGCCCGTCTTTCACCGGTGGAGCCGTGTAAGCGGTCGCCCACAGCTTGGCGGTGTTCTCAAGGCGGAAATCGAACTGGCCGGCGAAAAACGCTTCCAGCAGGACGTTGGAGTCCTTGAAATATTCATAGGCGACCTTGTCGAAGTTATAGCGGCCTTTATTGATCGGCAGGTCCTTGCCCCACCAGTCCGCCACGCGTTCATATTCGATGGTGCGGCCCGGCACGACCCTGCCGACTTTATAGGGGCCGCTGCCCAGCGGCGGCACCAGCGAACTCTCGCCGAATTTTATCTTGCCTTCGGTATAGAAATGTTTGGGCAGGACGACCAAC
>CAKTCH010000090.1 GCA_934538895.1 uncultured Alphaproteobacteria bacterium | reverse complement strand
TCCTTCAACCGCGTGTTCAAGGACATGACCGGTGAATCGCCCAGCATCTACAGGGGCGCGCATAGGACGGAAGGTAAAGCGGTCTCGCTTTCTTAGAATACGAAAAATATTCGATCATTACGTTAATGTGACTCCTCAATTGTGCAAACTGAGGAATGAAAGACGCCTATCTTAATGATTCATTTAGAAAAAATGACGCATTCTCGAAGAATAGGGATTCAACAGTCATGGCGAAGCATGTATAATCACACGTGCTGGTTCTCAGCGCTTCTTGTTCGAACACCTATTAATATAAGTCTCATTTAAGGAGAATAGACACCATGGTTAAAACAACCTTAACCCACGATCGCTCACAGGCGGGCTTCACCCTCGTCGAACTGGCCATCGTCATGATCATCATCGGCTTGCTTATCGGCGGTATTTTGAAGGGTCAGGAACTGATCCAAAACGCGCAGGTGACGTCTACGGCATCACAAGTTAAAGCAATTGAGGCTGCCATAACGACTTTCCGTGATTCCTATGCGGCTGTTCCGGGAGATATGCGTAATCCAGGTAACCGCCTACCAAATTGCCCGGCTGGTTCTGTTTGTAACGTAGCGAATGCGGGAGCTACAGGTGGTAACAATCGTATTGACCAGGCGCCTTCTGTAGCAGCAGGAGCAGGAACAGAGGCTACACGCTTCTGGTCACACCTTGCTGCTGCCGATCTGATTGGTGGTGTTGATTATGCATCTACCGATCTTAGCTGGGGTGCTGCGCTTCCCGCTGCTGAAATTGGTGGTGGTTTCGTTGTTGGTTATGCTGGAGTTGTAGCCGATTTGGCTGGCGCTGGCCCGGCTACTATCAATAGCGGTCATTACCTTTCCTTGAGAAATACGGCTGGCACCGCCGTTGCTAACACGAACGCAAATGCTCCGATACGTCCGACACAAGCTGCAAGAATTGACCGCAAACTAGATGACGGTGCTCCTAATTCAGGTTCTGTGCTCGCAGCGGGGCCCGCAGCTTGCGCCACAGCAGGTGTGAACGGTACATACGTTGAGAATACGGGCACAGTACAGTGCCAATTGTATCTTCGCGTTCAGTAATCTAAATTTGTAAAATAAGGAAAAGCCCGGAAAATTCCGGGCTTTTTTCTTTGTTCGCAATAGTCGGTGTAAGAAGCGGTAGCAATGAAGCAACCCAGAATTTCCCCCTATGGTAAGATTCTGGATCGCTTCGCTGTGCTCGCAATGACGTAGGGGGATACCTAAGCAGCCTTCATCAGTTTGCCTTGTAATGACGCCAGTACGGCATCCCCCATTTGTGATGTGGTTACCAGCTGGGCGCCTTGGGCCATGATATCCGGTGTCCGGTAGCCGGCGGCGAGGACGGATTTTACGGCGTTTTCGACTTCCATCGCCAGATCCTCGCGGTCGAGGGAATAGCGCAGCGCCATCGCGAAGCTGAGGATGGACGCCAGCGGGTTGGCCTTGTTCTGGCCCGCGATATCGGGAGCGGAGCCGTGGACAGGCTCATACACCGCCGGGCGCTTGTCGGTTCGGGCATCGGCGGGCCCGAGCGAAGCGGAGGGGATCATGCCGAGGCTGCCCGTCAGCATCGAGGCCTCGTCGGAAAGAATATCGCCGAACAGATTGTCGGTCACGATCACATCGAATTGCTTAGGATTGCGCAGCAGCTGCATCGCGCAGTTATCGACATACATGTGCGAAAGCTCGACGTCTTTATAGCGCTGCACCTGCAGGCCCATGATTTCCTCACGCCATAACACGCCCGATTTCATCACGTTGGCCTTATCGACCGAGCAGACTTTCTTGCGGCGCTTGCCCGCCAGTTCAAAGGCGACATGGCCGATGCGCAGGATTTCCGAGGTTGTATAGACTTGTGTATCGACGCCCCGGCGCTCACCGTTTGGCAGGTCCTCGATCTGGCGCGGCTCGCCGAAATATATGCCGCCGGTCAGTTCACGCACGATCATGATATCAAGACCGCGCACCACGTCGGGTTGCAGGGTAGATGCCCCGAGTAATTCATCGAACGCGAGGGCAGGGCGCAGATTGGCGAACAAATCCAGTTCCTTGCGCAGCCTCAAAAGCCCCGCTTCCGGACGCAGGTGATAGGCGGCGTCCGCCCATTTCGGCCCGCCGACCGCCCCCAGCATGACGAAATCCGCCTTACGGCATTTCTCGATGGTGCTGTCGGCCAGCGGCGTGCCGTAATGATCGGTGGCGATGCCGCCGATATGGTCTTCATCGATCGTGGCGCTCAAGGCACCCGTGGCATTGTAGTGGCCGACGATCTTCCTGACCTCGGCCATGACTTCCGGGCCGATACCGTCACCGGGAACGAAGAGGATATTGCAGTTCATAGGGTTTTCCTTTCAGGGCATAAAATTCTTTTCGTTATGCTGTTGTTTTTACTTTTTCACCACGAAGACACGAAGGGCACAAAGAATCACGAAGTTTTATAAAGCTATTGGCTATTTTCCCTCGTATCACACCATCCGACCGTCATTGCGAGGAGCAAAGCGACGAAGCAATCCAGAATGGTGAATGTGGCTCTGGGTGGCTCTGGATTGCTTCGCTTACGCTCGCAATGACGACAAAAGAACTTCGTGAATCTTTGTGCCCTTCGTGTCTTCGTGGTGAATCCTTCTTGCAAGATCAGGCAGATTTCAAAATCCAGGGCTTATCCGCCAGAAGCGATTTTTCATGCCGGTCGATCATATCCTTCTTTTCCAGCGTCAGGCCGATATCGTCAAGGCCGTGGATCAGGCAATGCTTGCGGAATTCACCGAGGTCGAAAGCGAATATATTCGTACCATCGCTGACGGTCTGCGCGGGCAGATCGACGTTGATTTCCTTACCCGCTTCCGCCGATTTCATCAGCGCGTCCACCTGCTCCTGCGGCAGGACAACGGGCAGGATGCCGTTCTTGAAACAGTTATTATAAAAGATATCGGCATATGACGGCGCGATCACGCAGCGAATGCCGAAATCCAGCAACGCCCACGGCGCATGTTCACGGCTGGAACCGCAACCGAAATTCTCGCCCGTCACCAGAATTTCCGCATGGCGGTAAGGCGCGCGGTTCAGGATGAAATCGGGTTTCTCGGCGCCGTTTTCCTCGTAACGTATGTCGTTGAACAAATTCTTGCCCAGCCCCGTACGCTCGATGGTGGTGAGAAACTGCTTTGGGATAATCATATCGGTGTCGATATTGATCAGGGGCAGGGGGGCGGCAATCGCTTTCAGGGTTACGAACGGTTTCACGTCATTTCACTCCGTATATTGTATTGTTCCTGTTTCATCTTCACGTCAGGCCGCCTGAGAAAATTTGCGAATATCCGTGAGCTTGCCGGTGATCGCTGCCGCCGCCGCCATCGCGGGGCTGAGCAGGTGCGTGCGCCCACCGCGGCCCTGACGCCCCTCAAAATTGCGGTTCGAGGTGGAAGCGCAGCGCTCGCCGGGGCTTAAGCGGTCGCTGTTCATGCCGAGACACATCGAGCACCCCGCGTCGCGCCATTCAAATCCGGCATCGATGAAGATTTTATCGATGCCTTCCTTCTCCGCCTGTTCCTTCACAAGGCCGGAACCGGGAACGATCATCGCCTGCACATGGCTGGCAACTTTATGGCCTTTCACTACGGCTGCCGCCGCACGCAAATCCTCGATACGCGCATTGGTGCAGGAACCGATAAAGACCTTATCGATCTTTACCTCTTCCAGCGGCGTGCCGGGCGTCAGGCCCATATAGGCAAGCGCCCGTTCCATCGCCGCGCGTTTCGCGTCGTCTTTTTCATCGGCGGGGTTCGGCACCTTCGCCGAGATCGGCAGTACGTCCTGCGGACTGGTGCCCCATGTCACGAGTGGCGCGATATCTTCGGCCTTCAGCATGATTTCGGTGTCATATTGCGCGCCGGGGTCGGAGGGCAGGGACTGCCAATAAGCGACAGCCTTGTCCCAGTTCTCGCCCGCCGGGGCCATCGGGCGGCCCTTGACGTAGTTGAAGGTCGTTTCGTCAGGGGCGACCAGGCCCGCGCGCGCACCGGCTTCGATCGACATGTTGCACATGGTCATGCGGCCTTCCATCGAAAGCGCACGCACGGCGGAACCGGCGAACTCGATCACATGGCCCGTGCCGCCCGCCGTGCCGATCTTGCCGATCACGGCCAGCATCATATCCTTCGCGGTAACGCCGGGGCCGGTTTGCCCCTCGATGGAGATGCGCATATTCTTCGCGGGTTTCTGGATCAATGTCTGCGTCGCCAGCACATGCTCGACCTCCGACGTGCCGATACCGAACGCCAGCGCGCCGAACGCGCCGTGCGTGCTGGTATGCGAGTCGCCGCAAACGATCGTCATGCCCGGCTGCGTCATGCCCTGTTCCGGCCCGACGACGTGGACGATACCCTGCCGCTTGTCGCTCATGTTGAAGAGCGTCACGCCGAATTCCTTGCAGTTCTTCCCCAGCGTCTCCACTTGCAGGCGGCTGTCAGGTTCGGCGATGCCTTTGTCGCGATGAATGGTTGGCACGTTATGATCAACCACCGCCAGCGTCGCGTCGGTACGGCGCACCTTGCGTCCTGCCATGCGCAAACCCTCGAAAGCCTGCGGTGAGGTGACTTCGTGCACCAGATGGCGGTCGATATAGATCAGGCATGTGCCGTCTTCGGCACGGTCGATAACGTGATCATCCCAGATCTTTTGGAACAGCGTCCGGGGGGCTGTATTTTTTTCCTGTGTCATGAAACCGATTATAAAGCGGGATTCCGCCGTTTCCATGGCTTTTTACAAAAACCGGAATTTTTGCGCTGCATCATAAATATCAGGCGTCAGGGGTTAGGGCAGGCATAAGGCGGATCGAGGGCGGATATGCTTTTGCCTCTGGCCGCCGCCGTGCCTTTGTTCATGGACGTGACAGCGTAGGCTTTCTCTCCAATAGCCAGCCGCTGTGCCGCCAGCGCGAAGCGTTCGCCGATTTCCTGTTGTGCAGCGTTCGCTGCGTTACCGCGCTGCACGTATGCCGCGGCGGCATCGGCCATGCCGCTCATATCCTTGAACAGGAACGATGGCCTTGACGTGCTGTGAACCGCTGCCCCGACGGCACGTATATCGGCGATCCTGCTGACATGCGGCGTCGCCCATGCCGTAGAGGCCGCCCGCATGATATCGTCCCATGTCGGCGGCGTTTGCAGGGCTTGCTGCTTATCTATGGCTTCTACGCAGGGCCACCCGTATTTTTCAAGGAAGCTTTCGTCATTAAACCGTAAAATACTCTGAACGGCATCCTGATCGGCGTGCACTTTCAAGAACGTGCAGTCTTTAAACGCATAGCGGCACACCATGGAAGACAGCTTTTCCGCACCCGGCTCATTGCTGCCGCTGACGCTGTGCGCGAATTCATGCCACAGGATCTGGAATAGATGTTGCGCTTCATATCCGGGATAGCGCGGCAGTTTTTTGCCGCGATTGTCGATGCCGTTGGCCGCGAACGCGGTATCGGCGTCCGGGCTGTGAAAGAATGCAATCGATATGCGCGGAGATTCCAGCGGATATGCGGCGGCGATGAATTGATTACCATGCGGCATGGATTCGAATGCCTGAATGGTATCCAGAATCTTTTTCTCTATATTCGCGCGTGTGTCGCGGAAATAACCGGTATCCGCGACCGAGAGCAGGGTACTTTCCGCGCTATCGTTTTCCGATGCGGGCGGACACTGCGCGATACAGGCATCCAGCCGGGCGCCGATGATCTGTTGGGCTTTTTTTAGAGATCCCACCGGATGGGAGAAAAAAGTTTTTCGTGCATACAAGGCCGGATCGACAAGCAGCACGGGCACGCCAAAGGGCGCCGGGAGGTGCTGGCTCGCGGTCAGAATATCCTTGGCTTCGGCCTCCGTGGCCGCCTGCCTGAGAATTTTTAGCATACAAAAACCCCGGTTAAAAAATTATGTATAATATTGGGCGCAGAAAATATCAAGAATTATAAATTTACGGGGGATGATGATTCGTTACGAAAATTAACCTTTTTGCAATGCATCATTTTTTATACTATATAAAGGGGATGAAAGGCGGTTTCAGAGCGCATGTTAGGACAAGCTATTGATATAAATCGGCAAAGTGAATGGCTGGACGCGGCGTTATTGAAAAATCGCCGGGGCGAGGTTTGTATCACGTTCGAAGATCCCGTGTTCGTGCACGCGGACGCCGTTTATGTCGATCTGGCCGGGCAGGCGGTTTACGCCATTATCTACGAAAGGCCCTATCTTGTGGCGCGTGTGTCGGAAGTCATGGCGGCTGCATTTATAAAGGCAAGGGAAGTGTTGCTGGCGGCGGTCACGCCTGACGGCAGCATCCTTGAAATGATGGCCCCTGTACGGGGCGGCGAAATACGTAATCACTGACAAAGGAAATGACGATGTTAGGCACACGATTGAACGCATTTGCACAGGCAGGGATCAATCATACAG
>CAKTCH010000089.1 GCA_934538895.1 uncultured Alphaproteobacteria bacterium | reverse complement strand
CGCTCTACCTGAAACCCGGCGGCGCGGAAGACGAAGCCACCAGCCAGTCGCAGCAGGTGGCGGACGCCGTGCGGGAATGCCATGTGCCTGGCGTGACGGTCGAGATTAACGGTATTGGAAAGTTCCTGCCGCAAATCCTGCGCCGGGAGCTGGCGCGGGCGCGCGTGCCCTGCGCGGTAATCGAGCATAGCAGCCGTCATGCGAAAGAGGTACGTATTCTCGAAGCGTTCGAAACGGTCATGGCGGCGCGCATGTTGCACGCGCATGACAGCGTATTCGCCACGCCCTTTATCACGGAAATGCAGGAATGGCGTCCCGGCAAGTCCGGCGGCCATGACGACGGTCTGGACGCCGTCGCCGGAGCGCTGGCGTTGCAGCCCGTGCGGCTGCGCGCGGAAATATTTTCCGGCCGCCGTAACTGGCACGGCGCGACAACCCATAACGCAAGGACGGATTTCGATGTTTGACGTTTCAGGCCCGCTGTCATGGTGGATCACCATGATTGAACTGCCGGCGCTCGCCGGCCTGTTCTGGCTTATCTGGCGCACCCGCCATGAGAACGCCGGGGAGATAGACCATCTGCGCGACGTCGTGGAATCGCGCAATGCGCAGCTGCGCGAGGCCTTGTCGGCCTTCAAGCTGGAAGTGGCCAAGTCCTACGCATCCGTGTCCGACATGCGCGAACTGGAAGCACGGCTGGTATCGCACCTGCTGCGCATCGAAGCCAAACTTGATTCCACAGCCCTGAAAACAGAAAGCCTGTTACGATGAATGAAAGTGAAATTTATTTCCGTGCGCTGGAGACCGATACGCTGGCGCGCACGATCTGGGGGGAAGCGCGCGGCGAGGGCAGCATGGGAATGCAGGCCGTGGCCGCCGTCGTCCATAACCGCCTGGCCGTTTCAAAACAGAAGGGAAAATTCTGGTGGGGCAATTCGATCATAGAAATATGCCAGAAACCCTATCAGTTCAGTTGCTGGAACCGCGACGACCCCAATTACCGCAAGGTTCTGAACGTCGATAAACGCGACAGGATTTTCGCCAAGGCGCTGGATATCGCGGGCACATGCATGGCCGATCCCACAGACGGGGCCACGCATTACCACGCAGCCGGAGTCTTCCCCTACTGGTCGCGGCACCAGAAACCCACGGCCACGATCGGCCATCACATTTTTTACAGGATATTGACATGACGACACCTTTACTCTTGCAACTGGGCTTGCCCCTTCTGGCGGATATCGTCGGCAGCGCGCTGAAAACGGTGGAACATCCGGCGGCGCGCGGCGCGGCGGCATCGCTTGGCAAGCTGGGCGAAATAATGAACGCGGGCAGCATCAGCCCCGAACAGATCGCCGAAGCCAACCGCCACGCGGAAAGGCTCGCCGAAATGAAAATCAACGAACAGCAGGCGGCTTACGAACAGGTAAACGAAAGCCTGCGCGCTGAAGTGGCGTCGAGCGATATCTATGTACGCCGGATGCGCCCGACATTCGGCTACCTGATGGCGTTCACATGGGCGGCGCAGATGTTTGCCGTCGCCTATATCATCGTTTTCCGCACGGAAGATACGGCCTATATACTGGAGGCGATGGAGTCTCTGGGTATGATCTGGGCCATAGGCCTCTCAATTCTCGGTGTCTATTTTTACCGGCGCGGCGGAGAAAAGCGCATTCCAGCGGCAGCGATGCCGGAGACGGCGCGCCCGGCGCAGAAATCGCCCGCGAAACGCTCGCCGCCGCTGAAGCTGAACGATTAATTTTGCGCCGTGACTCTCTCGCTGATGGAAGGGCCTTTTACAAAGCGCTCATCGGCCTCCGCCAGTACATAGGCGTCTCGTATCAGCGTCTCGGCGTGCTTCAGGGAATCGCGGTCGCGGCCCATCATCACGCAAAGTGGGCGGTCGCCGGGGCCTGCGCGCTCGCCGATGGCGCAGACGCTGGCCAGCCCCACGCCGTGATCGATCCCGTCGGTCGCCAGACGGCGGCCACCGCCCAGCGCGATGACGGCCATGCCGGTTTTGCGGGTATCGACGGCCTTGACGATCCCGGCCCGTTCCGGCCATATCTCGATCACATGCGGGGCCAGCGGCAGATGCCGCTCAAACTGTTCGACGATGTCGCCGGGGCCGCCGAGGGCTTTGACCATACGGTTGAAACATTCTGCCGCGCGGCCCTCCGCCAGCGCGCGTTCACTTAACGCCCGCCCCGCGTCGGCATCGGCGGCCAGCCCGCCCAGCACCAGCAATTCCCCGCATAATCCCATGGTCACATCGTAAAGGCGCGGGTCCATGTTTTCGCCGCGCAGGAAGGCGATCGCCTCGCGCACTTCGATCGCATTACCCGCCGTGCGGCCCAGTATCTCGTTCATATCGGTCATCAGCGCCACGCAGAGCAGGCCCGCCCCGCACGCGACGTCGACCAGCGTTTGCGCCAGGTTCTTCGTACGGTCGTATGCCGCGAACCATGCGCCCGTGCCGAATTTCACATCCAGCACCAGCCCCTCAAGCCCCGCCGCCAGTTTCTTGGACAGGATCGAGGCCACGATCAGATCAAGGCTTTCCACCGTGCCCGTCACATCGCGCACCGCATAGATGGCGCGGTCGGCGGGCGCGATATCGGATGTGGCCCCGACGACGGCGCAGCCAACATCTTTCACCACGCTTTTCAGCGTCGCTAGATCGGGCTGGCTGACATAGCCCGGAATGGAATCCATCTTGTCGAGCGTACCGCCCGTATGGCCAAGCCCGCGCCCGGAAATCATCGGCACATAGCCGCCGCAGGCGGCGATGATCGGGGCCAGCATCAGCGAAACCTTGTCGCCCACGCCGCCCGTGGAATGCTTGTCCAGAACCGGGCCGCCGAGATTCTCGGCGCGCCAGTCGATGCGCGTACCGGAATCCGCCATGGCGAGCGTGAGATCGACGCGCTCCTGCTTCTCAAGGCCGTTAAGCAGTATGGCCATGCACATGGCGGCGATCTGGCCTTCGCCCACCGATTTGTCGGTTACACCTTTTACATACTGGTGAATCTGCTCTTTCGTCAGCGTTTCGTGATCGCGCTTGCGGCTAATGATTTCCTGCGTCAGCATTCCGGTTTTCCTTGCCTGATCAAATGATAAAAACCATAATTATCAGCGTGATCATACAGATGCCAAAAGGGAAAAGCCATGGCCGGCATTTATGCGCAGTTTCGTAAGGCAAGAGCGGCTTTCTACCGTAGGGAGGCCGCCGGCGGGATCATGCTGGTCGCGGCAGCGTGCGTGGCGCTGGTCATCGCCAATTCGGCGCTGGCGCCCCTTTACGGCCATATCCTGAACGGCGTTTATGTCGGCTTTGACGCGCCGTATATGCATCTGGAAAAATCCATCCTGCACTGGATCAATGACGGCCTGATGGTCGTGTTCTTTTTTCTGGTGGGGCTGGAGATCAAGCGCGAACTGGTGCACGGGCGGCTGGCCGGGTTCGATAAGGCCTTATTGCCCGCCGCCGCCGCGATCGGCGGCATGGCTGTACCGGCGCTGGTCTTCTGGTTTTTTAACCGGGATACGCCGGAAACTTTATCCGGCTGGGCCATTCCTGCCGCTACGGATATCGCCTTTGCCATCGGCGTAATGGCTTTGCTGGGCAGCCGTGCGCCCGTGGCTCTCAAGATATTGCTGACGGCGATTGCCGTGATCGACGATCTGGGCGCCATAATCGTGATCGCGCTGTTTTATACGCAGGGCCTGAATATCGTATCCTTGCTGATCGGCGCGGCGGCGCTGTGCGCCATGTTCATGCTGAACAAATGCGGAGTCTTGCGCCTGTGGCCTTATACGATCCTTGCGCTGATACTGTGGCTGGGCGTGCTGGAGTCAGGCGTGCACGCGACCATTGCCGGGGTGCTGGCGGCTTTGTGCATCCCGCTGCGCACGGAAAATCCGGAAACGTCGCCCTCTATGACGCTGGAAAAGAAACTGCATGGCGTGGTGACGTTTTTCATTCTGCCGGTTTTCGCCTTCGCCAATGCTGGCGTGTCGTTTAAAGGCCTGTCGCCGGACAGCCTGTTCGATCCGGTCACGTTCGGCATTATCGGCGGCCTGTTCCTGGGTAAGCAGATCGGCATTTTTACCGTGCTGTTTATCATGATAAAATGCCGCCTCTCGCCGCGGCCCGCGGAAGCCACATGGATGCAGATATACGGCATGGCGGTATTGTGCGGCATCGGTTTTACTATGTCGCTCTTTATCGGATCGCTGGCCTATCAGGATGCGCTGTTGCAGGCGGAAGTGCGGCTGGGCGTCATGACAGGCTCGCTGCTGTCAGCCTTGGCCGGATATCTGATCCTGTATTTTTCTCCGAAACCGGATAGCCCGGCGGCGCGCTATGACTGAGTGCGCGATAGAATGGAACGGCCTGAGCCTGGCGGACTGGGAAGCGCGCTTCAGCCGCGTCCGCCGTTCGAACCTGTTGCAATCTTACTCCTACGCGCAGGCCGCCTGCGCCGTCAACCGCCAGCGCGCGCGCTGGGGCCTGATAAAAATAGACGGGCAGGAAGCCGGATTGCTACAGCTTTTCGAAGCGGGTTTTCTCGGGCTTCATGCCGTCATTCTCGATCGCGGGCCTTTATGGTTGCCGGGCTGCGGCACACCCGCGCATCTGGCCGCGTTCTTTGCGGCCTTCGACCGCGAATTCCCGCGCCGTTTCGGACGCCGCCGCCGTATTATTCCCGAAACGGGGACGGTGCTGATCCCTTATCAGGCTGCGCCGGGCGTGAAACCCTATCAGACGATCTGGGTCGATCTGTCGCAGGATGAGGAACAACTGCGCGCCGGTTTAAGGAAGAATTGGCGCAATGCTCTAAGCAAGGCCGAACGCGGAAATATGCGCATGCTCTGGGACGGCAAGGGCGCGGGTCTGGACTGGTTGCTGAGGCATCACGAAGCCCACCGCACGATGAAGAATTTTCAGGCGGCCTCGCCGAAGTTCATCCGTGCGCTGGCATCCGCCTTTGCGCCGCGCGGCGCCATGCTGACCGGGCAGGCCTTTATCGGCGAAGAGCCTGTCGCCGCTGTGCTGTTCTTCCGCCACGGCAGCAGCGCGACCTATCAGATAGGCTGGAGCGGCGAAGCGGGGCGGCAGGCCAGCGCGCATCAGCTATTGCTATGGCAAGGCATGACGGCGCTGAAAGCGCAAGGCGTTCTCGATCTCGACCTCGGCGGTATCAACGATCTGGCGGAAGGTATCAAGGCGTTCAAGCAGGGCATGGGCGGGGAAAGCGTAACTCTGGGCGGGATGTATCTTTAAAACCCCTCAGATCAAACGGCGTGCCATGGTGGTTTTGCGCTTGAAGGACGCCGCGATGTCATGCAGCTTCTCGGCCTCGCCTGCCGAAGGGATATGCGCGTCTTCGCCGCTGACCATATCGACGCTGGCGCGCATGAAATCATCGACGAATCGAACCCAGTGGGCGATGTCGCGCGGATTGACCGTACCGGGGTGATGCCTGAATTCCGCTGTGCCATAGCTGTGCAGAGGCAGGAAATTAAGGCGGCTCCGGCGCCGCCCGAAAGGCTGGAAGGGTGTCGATATTTGCACGTCATCAACGGAAAGATCGTCGAATCCGCCTTTCAGGACGGACTCCATAAACGGCTTTCTGGCGCTGTCGGTGGCGCAATAGGGCGTGGTCATCGACGAATTCAGGAATGAAATATCACGGTCGATCTCAGCGTAATTGACCACCATCTGCTTGACCAGCTTCAACTGGAAATGGGGGTCGGGGAAGGTGTTCTTGATACCGGCGTGAACATGCAGCGCGCACATGTTGTAAGCGCTCGCCCGCGCCCGCTCCGCCGCCAGCAAATGCGTGAAGAACAGCAGGCGGTGAATGTTGGAGCGATCGAGAATAGGCGATATAAGCTCCAGCCCCTCGGTATAATTCTCATCCGTATCTATGGTTTCGTCGGTCGTCAATATCCATGAAGGGTCGAAATGGCGCATGGCGTAAGAAAGCGGCTCTACGTCATCGAAATTGAAAAATTCCTGTTCGACGCCATAGGTCGTGGTCAGTGCGCCAGCGGGCGGCAAGTCGTCGAAGGCTACATCCGTCTGCATCAGCGCCGCTTCCGATCTGAACATGGTACGCGATTGGCCGTAAGCGGAAAGCGCGGCGATAAACAGCAACTGGTCGAACTGCCGCATATCCAGATCGCGAAGATGCTCCGCCTGTTCGCTTAACGCCGAACGCTGGAAAATATCGGTAATATGAGGGGCCAAAGCCGCGACCACCAGCTTATCATCGAGGAAAACGGGCAGGGGAAGCTGGTCCTTGACCGCGCGGATTTTCTCATCGAGTTCGCGCACCGCGCGATTGTCGATCAGGCCGATCATCATCGCCGCGCTTCGCACACGGAATTCCATCCGCCGCGCGCGGTCTAGCAAAGCATCCGCGTCAGGCTGTTGCGGGTGGCCGGATTGCGTATGTAGAAGATAGGTTC
>CAKTCH010000088.1 GCA_934538895.1 uncultured Alphaproteobacteria bacterium | reverse complement strand
AGCCTAGCGCCTTCCCTCCCATAAAAAAAGGGGAGCCAGGCAGCAATTTACGAAAAAGATGTTTGACAGAAAACGGCTCCCCTGCTTTTCTATCTACCGAACAGGGAATAATAAAATGTCAAAATTATCCGACGGCTTCCGCCGCGCATGGGGCCGCGCACCTAAAGCCATATCTGCGGAAACGCAAAACCGGCTGATGGACAGTACAACGCTGTCATCGCCTTCCGAGTCGCTACGCGCGGCATGGCGCCTGACCAAGCCCTACTTCACCAGATCCGAAGAAAAACGCAAGGCACAGGCTATGCTGGCCATGGTCATAGGCCTGACCCTGGGACAAGTTTATCTGGATGTACAATTAAGCCAGTGGGGCAACCAGTTTTATAAGACATTGCAACAGGCAGGCAGCACTCTTGAAAAACCGGAAACAGCCGAAACAAAAGAAAAGATCGAAGAACTACAAGACAAGACAAAAAAACAATTGTTCGAATTCCTGATGCTGGCGGGCATCTTCCTCGGCATGGCGGTCGTAAAGACGGAAGTAAACCTGAAACTGCAATTACGCTGGCGCCAATGGATGACCGATCAATATCTGCAAGGCTGGATCGATGGCCGGAACAAACCCTATTACAAAATGCAGATGGATGGGCAAGCGGCGGACAACCCCGACCAGCGTATTGGCGACGACATCAAATTATTCACAAGCACGACCCTGGGGCTGGGCACCGGATTCCTGCGCTCGACCCTTTCTTTGCCGTCATTCACTTACATCCTGTGGGATATCGCCGGGCCGGCATTCGTAGCAGGTGCCGCAGGATACGCTGTAGGATCGACGATACTGGCTCACAAAATCGGTAAACCGCTGATCAAGTTGAATCAAGACCAGCAAAAATTCGACGGCAACTTCCGTTACGGGCTGGTCAAGGTCCGGGAGAATAAAGAATCAATCGCCCTGCAGGACGGCGAAGCCGTTGAATGCGATATACTAAAACATCTGTTCGGGCCCATCGTCACTAATCAAAATAAAATCATTCGCAAAAACACGCAAATGGCCGCTTTAAGCGCCACCATCAACCAGACAGCCAGCGTTGCGCCCTATATCATCATGCTGCCACAGTTTTACGCGCGCAAGATGGACCTGGGGGATTTCTTCCAAGGCGCCAGCGCTTTCGGGCAGGTACAAAGCGACCTAAGCTGGTTTTTCAACGCTTACACGGATCTGGCGGACTGGAAATCCGTAACAAACCGCCTGACCGGGTTTAGTGAAAACCTGCAAAAATACAGCCAACCCTCCCTACAAACGCCAAAGGCAGGATAAGGTCATGACGCATCAGGCACTTGCCCATTTCTCATCCATGTCAGCGCCCGCCATACATGCGGAAAAAAGCGGGATCGATAACCTGCTACAGATCACGGATCTCTGCATACGCAAACCTGACGGGGCCTTATTGATCAAACCCTTTTCCCTGACCCTGAATGCCGGAGAGCGCCTGATGATATCGGGTCCGTCAGGTAGCGGAAAGTCAACGATCCTGCGCGCTGCCCACAGCTTGTGGCCTTGGGGCAACGGTAATATCAACATTCATGCCGACGCAAAAGCGCTTATTATCGCGCAGAAGCCCCATCTCCCCCTGACAAGCCTTAAGGGGATTATATGCTTCCCCGCCTTCATGGATAAATTCGATGACGACCATGTCGCATCAGCCATGGCTAAAACAGGGATGGGCCGCCTGATCCCGGAAATGAACGATAGCGAAAAAGACGGCGCCTATTGGGAACGCCTCTCAGGGGGCGAAAAGCAACGGATAAGCTTCGCCCGTATCCTGTTGCATAAACCGAATCTGCTGATGCTCGATGAAGTTACCGCCGCTCTGGATATAAAGGCACAGGATGAGCTTTACAGCACGTTGGTCAGCGAATTGCCTGACACGGGGATTATCAGCATTTCGCACCGTGCCGAACTGGCACAATATCATACGCGCCACGCCGCGATCGAAGACCATCAATTTAAATGCCTGCCGCCATACACGCCCGCTCCTGCGCCGAAAACACACCCGATGATCTGACTTGTCCATAACGCAAGGCCGCGCTAGCATAATCTTCTGATAAAGGAGCGCCGCCATGATCTGGTTCAAACCCTACACACTGTCCGAACTGCACGATTTCATGACTCACAATAATATCGTGCAGCATATCGGCATCGAGTTTGCCGAGATCGGCCCGGATTTCCTGAAACTCCGGATGCCGGTCGACCACCGCACCCACCAGATTCACGGTATCCTCCACGGCGGCGCAACCTGTGTACTGGCCGAAACAGCAGGCAGCGTGGCATCGCTTATGTGCATAGACACCGCCACCCATTACGCCGTAGGGTCGGTTATCAGCACCAACCACCTGCGTCCCGTAAAGGCCGGCTTTGTAACCGCCGCCGCCCGCCCCGTGCATGTAGGCCGCACCAAGCATGTCTGGGATATTCAAGTACATGACGACGCCGGCAAACTGGTGGCAAAAAGCGAATTAACCTGTGCGGTAACGCCCAAAAAATAAGCCGCACGGCAGCGTTCCGCTTAAATCTGGAGCCTGCACGAGAGGGAGAAATCAAAAATCTTTATAAAAAACCCTGCGCTATGCGCCCTTTGACATCCCCAGCAGATACTGCGCGTGCTGTTCAAGCCCCAGCAGACCGATCGCATCGTGATTGATCATGAAGACAGGAATGGTTTTCATCAAATCCTTATGACGGCCCTTGGACTGAAATTCATCAAGGAATGCCGAAGCTTCAAAATAATCGCCCAGCTTCGTCGGGATGCCGCCAGCAATATAAACACCGCCCTGCGCCCCCAGCGTAAGCGCAAGATTGCCGCTGATACGCCCCAGAAAGCCCAGCATCAAATTAAGTGCTTCCCTGCAAATCTCGCATTTTCCTTTAATCGCATTTTCACTGATGGCGGGCGCATCGAGATCAGGGCTTTCCATTTTGTCATCCAGCACGCGAATGGCATTGTAAAGATTCTCCAGACCTTTGCCGGAACATACGCGCTCGGCAGAGATATGGTGATATTTCACACGTAACTGCTGGAAAATCGCATATTCACGTTCGTTCACCGGCGGCATGGTAACATGGCCGCCTTCACCCGGCTGTGCGATATAATGCGAACCAGACCAGATCAACGAGGCAACGCCCAGCCCCGTACCGGGTCCGATCACACCGATAGCGCCGTCCTTCAGAGCTTCACCACCGCCGATTTTACGTACCAGTTGCGGATCGATACCGGGAACGGCCAGCGCCACGGCTTTAAAATCGTTCATGACCGCCAGCGATTGCAATTGCAAATCTTTCTGTAAGCGGCTGCTGCGGAAAGACCATTGCAGATTGGTAAAATTAATCAGATCACCCTGCACAGGCCCGGCGACGGCAATCACGCCGATCTCCGGTTTATCTTTCAGGCCTATCCTGTTGAAATAATCCTCGGCGGCTTCCGCCGGGCCTGTGTAATCCTGACAGGGCAGATAGATAAGATCACGCGTACCCCGCTCATCAACGATGCCAAAGCGCGCGTTGGTGCCGCCGATATCGGCGATAAGGGCTGTCTTGCTCATGATGATAATGCCAAAGACGCTTGAGGAAGATCAGCAGCTGTGCCGCCCGCGACCTGAACCTGATCGAGATAAGACGGAATCTCGTGCAGATGGGGAATGGCAACCTGAGCACCCATTTTCGTACAGGCAAGCGACCCCGCCACGGCAGCATGACGAAGGGCATCGGACATCGGCAAGCCCTTATCAAGCGAAGCACAAAGATAACCGACGAAAGCGTCACCTGCACCGATCGTATCGACTGGATCGATTCTCAGAGGTGTCACTGTCATCAAGCCATCGGCACCGCAGCATACGGCACCATCGGGCCCCAGCGTTACGATCGTCGTCAGGTTGAATTTATTATAAAGCGTAGAAACAAAGCTGAATTTATCTGCCGCATCGATATTATGCTGCTTGCCCAGCAACTCTGCTTCATGTTCGTTCACGATCATAATGTCCAGATCGCGCAGGAATTCTTCTGTAAGCGTCGCCTCGGCAGGAGCGAAATTCATGACCGAACGCGCACCCGCCTTTCTGGCGCGATTGACCAGCGCGGCGGTCTCCGCGATATTCAACTCTCCCTGCACCAGAACGATAGTATTCTTACCCAGCAATTTATCGGGAATGCTGGCCTGACGCGCGCGTTTATTAGCGCCCTGACTGACGACGACTTTATGCGTACCGTCTTTATCATCGACAAAAATAGCGGCAAGGCCGGAAGGCACGTTTTCAAGAACCTCAAGACCGGACACATCGACTTTATTGTTCGCAAGATTTTTATACATCTGGCGTCCATGGCCGCCATCGCCGACCGCGCCGAAAAAGCGCACTTCCGCGCCGGCACGCGCCGCAGCGACCGCCTGGTTGGCGCCTTTGCCGCCGGAAGCCTCGACATGGCTTTCCAGATGAGTAGCCGTATCACGCGGCGGCAGGTCCGCCAGATCAAAGAAAAGATCGAGAACGTTCGAACCGAAAACGACGATCATAATCACCTCTGAATATATGTTTAAACCAGGCCGAAATGGCGCAGACCTTCAAGGACTGCCGCCGAACGTGTACCACGCGCGATATAATGTTGTGAAGGATTAATGTGAGAAAGCTTCTGCGCATGATCCATGAGCTTTTTCTGGGCATTGCCCACGGCCACGGAACGGAATTCGTTGCGGAACATGCTGATATCATTATCGCCGTTGCCGCTAACCAATACGTGATCGGCGAGGATGCCTTCCTTGCGGGCAATGAAACGCAGGCATTCGCCTTTGGTGCACAAGCGCGGCACGATATCTATCGTCGGGAAAGGTCCCGCCGGGTCTATGAAACCATTAATATCGGTTTTGCCTTCAACGTAGAAGACGGAAGTGCCGGGCTGATCTTTATAAAGCGCTGCCAGTTCCGTATAAATCCGCTGACGCCATGCGACATTCAGGCTGGTATCCGTCATCAGAAAGCTGCGTTTATATGCAGTCTGATGCTCCGGCCCGCTTTGCTCCAAAGCAGGGAAACGCGCGGCGTTTTCTTCAGCCAGCAAGGGATCGTAACCGCAAGCGCGCAGTGCGGCTTCAAAATCCTGATCCAGTTCCATGCCGCCGTCGGTACGTTTATATATGCGTGTGCTGGCGTTGCAGGTCAGGTAATCAGGCACGGCCAGCTTGTCGGCAACTTGTTCATACAGATGCATCATGCCATTGGTGACATGGACGATTTTGCCTGCGCCATCACTGCGAATTTTATCAAGCGTGCGTTTCAGATTCTCGATAGCGTCCGCCTCACCATCGAAATAATGGGGATTCGTGCGCTCGGGAATCTGGGTCTCATCGATATCGAGTCCGATCAGCCAGGCTGGCATTTTGCCCCATCTTTGTTGCTACTGAATTTCTGCAACAATTCCTGCGTGTCATCTGGTGCTGCCGCCCGCTCTTTGACGAGTTCCTCGATTGATGCGTATACGGTATCAGCCCAGCCTGTTTCATCATTATGAATAAAAGCATCAATGTTTTGTGTCAGCAGCGCGCGTGCTGCGGCAGCATGGCCAGCGTGATAAACACCTTTTGGCAATTCCGCGCGTTGCGGGAAATATTCAGTCTTTACTTCACGCGAAAATGCCGCAAGGTGTTTGGCGCGTGCTGCCCATGTGCATGTATCATTGATCAGTTGATGTGCCCGTCCGGAAAGATCTTTCGCCAGCGACTGATTACGCAACAAGCGGCCAACCTGCTTGGCGATATCGGGCGGTGAGTGAGGATCGGTATGCAGGGCCAGTTCGTTATTCCGCAGCACGTAACCGGCACCGGCATATTTGGACAATACGACAGGAATGCCCGTGGCGGCGGCTTCCTGCGGCGCCAGACCGAACGGCTCCAGGTATGCCGCATGTAAGTAGACATCGGCGGCATTCAGCCAGTCGGAAATGGTTTTTTGATTCTGGCGGCCCAGGAAGAAAATGCGGTCGGCATAGCCATGCGCCTTCGCGTAATCCATGGCTTCATTATATACTTTATGTTCTTCAGCCGTTTTAAGCGGGATATTGCCACCGGCATAAATATAAACGGCGTCGGGCGCTTTCTCCAGCAGGTGGCCCATTGACTTAACCGCACTAACGATGCCTTTGGCAGCGACAAGACGGCCAAAGCCAAATACGATTTTGCCGTCATTTATCTTCTGTGCACCATCGGCGGTAATCTTGCCGTCATCAACCATGTCAGAAACAAGTCGCCGGCGCAGCGCCGTTTTCTCGGCGTCCGTAGTGACGGTCTTTTTGAAGACATCCTCATTGATGCCGCCAGGCAGCAAGCGCATCTGGTCTTCAGGATATTTATATTCATTGTAAAGACACGCCAGATGCGCCGGGCTGATGCAGCCGATACCGTCAAGGAACGAGATCGCGGCAAGCTCGCAGCCCAGGCGCGCTTCGATATTGTAATGTTTAACAGCATCTTCGTACTTCGATTTGAGGCTGAAACTGCCACCGGGCGTATTGCTGGCCTCAAGCGTCTTGTATAGAGACTCTGCTTTTTCCATACCCAGTGAATGAGTAATTCCCATTAACGGCACGCTGACGCCGGTGCGCCGATTCAGGCAATCCTCTATCACCGCAGACA
>CAKTCH010000087.1 GCA_934538895.1 uncultured Alphaproteobacteria bacterium | reverse complement strand
CGGACTCTATACTGATATTACCCTTGAAACGATTTTTCTTCTCATCGAATTCACGTTCGATGGTCAGCAGGTCCGGATGCCCGCCCGCAGCCACCATGCGACAGACCTGATCGTCAGGATCGACCGCGAGGCTTTCAGCCCGCATCTTCGGCAGCGGCGCGCCGAACAGGCCGCCCCCTTCGTCAGCGCCATCGGAAACGCCATGTTTCAGCAGGTATCGCGCCAGACGGTAAGCAAAGGTCGATTTGCCGATACCCTCCGGCCCCGAAAGAATCAGCGCATGATGCAAATGCCCGGAATTGATAAAACCGAGAATCTGCGCCTCCGCGTCGTCATGCCCGAGAATTTCGCGCATCATGCGCGGCGGTTGCAGGCCGCTACCCGTAGCAACGGCGGCAGGGGCGCCTTCACCCGCTTCATCCATCAACTCGTGATCGTCGAAATCGTCATCGAACAAACTCATGCCAGCCTCTCCCGGACATGAGCCGCAAGATCGGCAGCGATATCTTCGACGCACCGCGTGGCATCGATCACCACGCAACGGCTCGCATCGCGCCGGGCGATCTCAAGAAAACCCTGACGCAGGCGTTCATGAAAACCACCGCCAATACGCTCGAAACGGTCCTCATGCGAGTTGTCCACGGCCATGCGCTTGCCAGCGCGTGCCAGCCCCGCGTCCACGGGCAGATCAAGAATGAATGTCAGGTCCGGTGCAAAATCCCCCAGAGAAAGCTTATGGAGAGACTCCACTGTTTCCAGCGGCAAGCCATGACCGAAACTCTGGTAAGCGCGGGTAGAATCCGCAAAACGATCGGAGATAACGATTTGCCCTGCCGCCAGCGCCGGCTTTATCAGATTCTCGACATGCATCTGCCGGGCGGCATAAAGCAACAGGCATTCAGCCAGAGGCGTCCAGTCGCCGCCATCACGTTTCACCAGTAAATCGCGGATTTTCTCAGCCTCGGGCGTGCCGCCGGGTTCGCGCGTGATCACGACATCGCAACCCTGCGCGCGCAGGGACTCGGAAAGCAGACGGATCTGCGTCGTCTTGCCCGCTCCTTCCCCGCCTTCAAGGGTGATAAAAATACCATGCGTCATGAAAGGATTGTTACTTTCTGCCACCGTCTATCAGCAACAGGCCCTTGGCGAAGGCACCGGCGAAGAAGCCGATCTTCCCGACATCGGTCGCCGCGACCAGCGGCACTTCGAAATCTTTCACCCGCGGAATGCTGATCTTCAGCGCGCCGACAACGTCGCCTTTCTTGATCGGCGCGACCAGCGGTCCCTTATATGTCACTTCCACTTTCAGGTCATTGCGCAACGAACCCGGAACCGGAATGCGTATATCTTTCTCCACCGTCAATGGCACAAAGGCCTGCTGCCCCAGCACCAACTCCGCCTGATCGACGATATCACCGGCCTTGAACAGCATCACATCGTCAAAAGCGTTGAGCGCCCATGAAATGAGCGCCGCCGACTGGTCCGCGCGTTCCTGCATATTGTTCAGGCCGTTCACGACCACCACCACGCGGCGGCCCTTGTCGTTCTTCGCCGTGCCGATCAGACCGTAGCCACCCGCATCCGTATGGCCGGTTTTCAGGCCGTCAGCGCCGATATTCCGGTACAGCAACGGGTTACGATTGCCTTGCTTGATGTTGTCGTAAGTAAACTCTTTCTCCGCATGGTAATGGTAATGCTGCGGATGATCGGCCACGGAGTGCAGCGCCAGAATACCCAGATCGCGCGCCGTTGAATAATGGCCTTCTTCGTCCAGCCCGTGGGAATTCTTGAACTGGGTATTGGTCATGCCCATTTCGGCGGCCTTTTTATTCATGCCTTTGACGAACTCCTCCTCGGAACCGGCAAGCCCTTCCGCCAGCGCCACAGTCGCGTCATTACCCGACTGGATAACCACGCCCCGCAACAGGTCTTCAAACTTCACATCCGTACCCACCTGCACGAACATGCGGGAACCTTGCGTCTTCCATGCCTTCTCGCTGATATGAAATGTCTGGTCGAGCTTTGCGCGCCCCTGATCCAGCGCATCGAACGCCAGATAGGCCGTCATCACCTTGGTCATCGAAGACGGCGCCATCTTTTCATCGGCGTTCTTTTCATAAAGGATAAAGCCCGTGTCGTAATCGATCACGATAGCCTGCTTCGCCGTCGTATCCTGCGCCATGGCGGGCGCGGCAACGGAAACCAGTAAAAACGATATGAATATGGAAACGAAAAGCTTGACCATGGGAATCCTCTAGCGCGGGGAAAAAGACCTCCACAGAATAGGGATTTTAGCCGATTATTCAACCACGATGATGGCTTCCTTATGCCCTGACCCCGCAACGCGGCTGAGGAGTTGATCGGCCTCCGCAACATTACCCACAGGCCCCAGCCTGACGCGGTAAAAATGCTGTCCGCGCACATCGGCTTCCTTAACGACAGCCGTACCAAAAGCCGCCAGTTTGTCGCGCAAGCGGTTTGCGTTGTCATAAGAGCTAAAAGCGCCCGCCTGAACATAAATATTCGTGCGCGTCACGGGCCGTTCCTGCACCACCGGATCGGGATAAAACTCGCCGTTACGAATATGGCCCGGCAACGCTGTCTGTACGGGCGCCCCCATATCTGAAGGCGCCGTCAAAGTTTCGCGGCCTACGGGCTGCACGGACACCGAGCCGCTGGACGCGTCATAAGCCACCGTTTCCAGCACATCCCCTGGATAAGCGCCGGGACGCCCGTTCATAGCCACTTCATAGCCGCGCGTGCTCTGCCCCATGCGCGCGGCCTGCGCGACGCGCAGGCTTTCCTGCTGCAATACCTCCAGCCTGACTTTCGCCGTGCCGATCCCCTTAAAGCCCAGAAGCTCCGCAGCCTTCTCCGAAACGTCGATCACACGGTTGCGTTTGAAAGGCCCGCGATCGTTGATACGCACGATAATCGAACGGCCATTGTCAAGATTCGTCACACGCACCAGTGACGGCATTTGCAGCGTGCGGTGCGCCGCCGTCAGTTCGCGCTTGTCGAATATCTCGCCGTTGGCGGTTTTCTTGCCGTCGAAACCCGGCCCGTACCATGAAGCGATCCCCGTCTCGACCAGATCATATTGCTCGCGCGGCACATATGTGCGCCCCTCTACATTATAGGGATTGCCGACCTTGAACGTGCCCTGTTGCGTCGAAGCCGGCGCGTCATCCAAAGATCCGCTCCACTGCTTGCCTAACTGCGCCACATACTGCGTTTCCGTACAGGCCGATAAAAGAAGCACGACGGAAGCAAGAAAAAGAAAACGGTACATCATCGATAAAATCCCAGGCGTTACGGGTTATAAAGGGCCGGGCGCACCGGCGGTGATGAAACGGCGGCAGGCGCAGGCCCCGCCGACAACGCGTCAGACATTTGCAAAACCGTCAGCGCATACTTATACGACTTGTTATATTCCATGGCCGTGCGAAAATTATCATAGACCAGATAGAACGGCCCGCCGAACGCGCCCGTCTTTACATCATAATTCGGTGCAATCAGCATCGCGCGCATGTCGTTGTTGGCAGGCAGCGGACTGCCGTCCGACTGCCTGATCCCCAGTGCCGCCCATTCGTCCGGCGTCTTGTTGACCTGATGCAATAGCGTATCCGTAAACAGATCCTTGCGCAGCCCCTCGGGAATGTGCACGGTGCGACCCCAGCGCTGCCCGGCCTTCCAGCCCTTATCGCTCAGGTAACGCGCCACCGAGGGAATGATCTCGCGGTAATCGTCCCACATATCGGCCTTGCCGTCGCCGTTTACATCGACACCGTAACGCTGAATGCTGTCCGGCATGAATTGCGCCGGCCCGACTGCGCCCGCCCATGAACTGCTACGGGTCAGTATTTCATCATAACCCTGATCCACCATCAGCAACGCCTGAATCACATTCTCGCGGAACATTTTGCGGCGATTGACCGCGCGCGTGTCATCCCCGCGCACATCGCGCAGCAGCGTCAGCAGCGCCGGAATCATCTTTTTATCGCCCTGATTAACGCCAAAGCGCGACTCGATATTCAAAATCGCCAGAATGACCGTCGCGGGCACGCCATAATCGCGCTCCGCCTTTTCCAGCGTATGACGATGCGCACGCCAGAAATCACGCGCCGCCGCCATCGTCTCCGGAGTCACCTGACGCCCGTAATATTGCGCGAACGTAATGGTAGAGGCGCGCTCCGGCTGATTATTCTCCAGATGTTCCACGGTCAGCGGACGCACACCGCTCAACGCGCGATCCAGCGTCCCCTGACTGACCCCGCGCTGCGCGGCCTCGGCACGCACACTGGCAACGATCTGATCGAACGCCGCCGATGTCGGCGCCTGCGCCATCGCCGGCGGCACCGCAAACGCCAGCGGCAACCCGGCAAGCGCGATCAGCACCCTGCGGCGGCTATTGCACAGAAAACGCCCCCATTTATTTTTTATGCTTGCCATTTCTTCATATCCCGTATTTATGCCGCACGCTGTACACAGACTGCCCGATTATCTCGCGCAGGGCCAGATGGCTTTGGTACAGGTTCCCCAGAATATCCAGCTTATGTGGCATAAAATCGGCACGGCCCTTGGTGCGGTAATCGGTCGGCCAAGGCACCATCGGCGGCCACCCTGCCGCCTTAAACATCTCCACCGCGCGCGGCATGTGATAGGCCGACGTCACCAGAATCCATTTTTTCTGCCCTGCCTCCGGTTTCAGCATTTTCAACGTCATCTCGGCGTTTTGCTGCGTATTGCGCGATCGGTCCTCATAACGCGTACGCCCCGCCACGTCAGGGTAAGCCTTCATGAAAATCGCCGCATCCATCGCCTCGGTACGTTCGCGGTACGTGATCCGGCCATTGCCGCCGCTGAAAACCAGCGTCGCCTCCGGATAACGGCGCGCCAGCGCCACCCCGTCCAGCACACGCTCCGCGCCGTCGTTTAAAACGGTGACACCGTGGATGCCGGAAAGATAGGTATCGAACGCGCCCCCCAGAACGATAACGCCTGCGATAGCGTCCGGCATCCGCGCCGGACGCTGGTATTTCGATTCAAGCGACGCCAGCAATGACGGCCCGACGGGAACAAAACCGAACACCAGCAGCAACAGGAACGCGCCGATCAAAAACGTATCCTCGCCGCGCCACCAGCGGCATACACGCGCGACGACCGCCATGAACAGGAAAATCCCGATCAGGTTCGCGGGCGCCACCAGCAGCCAGAAGATTTTTGCGGCAATGAATTCCAAAACGGCGATAGCCCCTGCCCCGTCAGCTATTCTTTAACAGGCGGACGTTCGACGACAGGCAAGCCTTGCGCCGCCCATGCGGTAATGCTGCCTGTCATGCACATGGCATCCCGCCCGGTATGCCGGGTAAAATACTGCCAGGCATTCATCGCCCGGCCACCCATTTTGCAGAAAAAAACGATATCCTTGTCATCGCCCGCCGCCGCCAGGATCGCCGCCGGATCAAACGCCGACACCGGCACATTGACCGCCCCCTCTATAGCCACGACCTCAAGCTCATCCGGCTCGCGCACATCGATCAGCACGACCGCGCCACGCCGCTGACGTGCAAGCGCCTCTTCCGGGGAAATATGGGGAATGTCATTCGCAGCTTGCATCAGGCCCTCTCCTTCGCTAAAACTCTGCGCCAGGGAAGCGCCGGGGTCAACCCCCGTTTTTCTTAAGATTTTAAATTAAAAAATCAGCATAACCAACTGATTCAGAAATAATATCATCAATATGGATGAGTGGCAGAGTGGTTGATTGCAACAGTCTTGAAAACTGTCGAGGGTTCACGCCCTCCGTGAGTTCGAATCTCACCTCATCCGCCATTTAACCGATAAGAACTAGAATCTCCGCTTACATCACCACCCCGCAAAAGCCCAGTGTGCCTAATCTTTCAAGGTCATCCTTACCCCACCGTGGGCACAACATACCCCCCTCTATTTGCCCCATTTAGTCTCTCTATAGGCCGTTTTCTCCACACCTCACCCCGCCTTGTGTGAAATTCGGTGGGGTCAGAAGGTAGTAAATTTATAGAGTTTTCAACTTGTTGATTTTTGGAGTTCGAATCCACTTTCCACTATGCGGAGAAACTGGACAAATAACATGTCAACAAGTAAACTCGCACTTTAAATAAAAGCGGCCCGAGGGAGATTTGCCATGAAAAAATATTTCTTGGTTTGTTTAGCAACTTGTGCTTTTTCCTATCACGCATTAGCACAGGATTACACCATCTATCCTACTATACCAGGAACATCTATTAGAGATTACAACCAACCTGGGACTCGTGTAGAAACTGGTTATGGCGGAAGAACAAATATTTATCCAACACTGCCTGGGACTTCCATTCGTGATTTCTCTCAACCTGGCGCCATTGTTGAAAAGGGATATGGAGGAGATGTAATGGCTTATCCGACTCTTCCAGGAACAAGCATTAGAGACTACTCAAAGTCGGGCTATAAGATAGAAGAAAGATAGTATGGTTGATGAGCCTTTCTATGTTCGACGGCGCTTGAAGGAATTGCGGAAGATTATCCAAGACAGTTCTGAATTATCTCACTTGGGTCCAGAACATCAGGCAGTGGCTACCCTACTAGCGGATCTTGCTGATAATTTGGCGCAAAAATCTGGAACAGGCTACAAGAATGGGTATTTTTTTGTTATCCGTTGTATGGGAGCGCTT
>CAKTCH010000086.1 GCA_934538895.1 uncultured Alphaproteobacteria bacterium | reverse complement strand
CCACAGCCTCATTCTTTGCTTTCCTATGTTTGGCCGCCATAAAAATATGGATCAAATCTTTTGTCCACACGACCTAGGGTATCACTTGAAAGAAGCAGAGATGTATTAAATTCAAATATAAACTTAACCAGCAGTACCATAAAAAAATTAAATGGGGCGATCATTAAAACTATTGGCGACTTTAGAAGAGCTAATACTTATATCAAAGAATTAAGAAATCAATTCCCACAAAATTTCGATTCTAGTATGGGGCATAATCAAACTACAATTGATAATAAGAAGCCTTATGTTGATAACTTCTATAATGATTCAGATACTTTAGGTAGCATTTTACCTGTTCTAGAGATTCCGCTTTTGAAGCAGAAAATCCAAGAACAGGATTTGTTAATAGGCAATATTTTAAAGGATAATGTATTAACAAAATTCAAAGAGCAGTATGCCAAAGCATCAACAAAGCATTCTTGTTATGCGAATGTTTGGCTTTTTACCGGTTTCATATCCTTATTAACATCATTTTGGATTATTATAAGTTTTTGCTTTGATGTAGACGGCTATTTTGAAAAAATGGATGTGTTCAACATTGGTGATGTGCACCTCAAATTTGGCGGAGAAGGCAAATCAACATCGCCTCTTCAGACTCTGTCAGCGTCACTATTGTTCTTGCTTATAATTCTTTCGATGCCTTTCTACCTTATGATTACCGCGTTCAAGAATTTTAGGATCAATAAACACAACCAAATTTACAACAAGCATAAAGAGCTCTCGATTTCTACATTCTCAACACTTTTAGAGTCGGTAAAGGCAGATAAAGAATTAAAAAGCATTATTGTTGATAGAGTAACATCAAAAATTTTTGATTCTCCAGATTTTGGATACCTAAAGAGGGAGAATGATTATAACGCACCATCAATGCTTCCCTCTCAATTCCTTATGAATTTGAGTAATCTCATAAAAAATCACTAAGTAAAAGGGTGGCTAGCGGAAATTGTCTTTTCTCAAATTGAATCCATCTTTAGATGAGTCGCTTCACGGTGCGGTCAAGTGTCTGCCCGTGGCTTGGTCCGGTTTAGGTGCGGTGAAAGGTGGCAATGGTGCTGCTGAGTTTCCGTCCGGGATCACGGTATAACCTTGCTCCGCTTTCGGGATAGGCGCGGGCGTCTTGCCGCTGCCGGGATAGAAGACGCCTTTGACGCGGCCTTTGCCCGCCGGGCTGGCTGTGGTTGTGGCGGCGGTGCCGAACATGCGGCTGACATTGGTGGTCAGGTCGATTTCGGCGCGGGTGCCTTCCAGCACGTTGGGGCCGCGCATGATTTTCACGTTACCCGTGACCTCGGCGGTGTTGGTATCGGCCCTGTAGACGCCGCGGTCGCCTTTCAGCACCTCCGCCGGGGTGGTGACGACCACATGGCCCTCGCCCTCGAAGCGTTCCAGTTTACGCCCGCCCAGGGGTGAGGAGGAAGGGGCCGCCGTGGCGCTCTGGCCGTCCGGCGCGAAGAAGGCCGATGCCTTGTCGGCCTGTATCCTGTCTTCCCCGCGCACGATCAGCACATCGCCATAGGCGCTCAGGCGTCCGCGATTGACGTCATATTCGAACTTGTCGCGCGCGGTGATGGTCTGGCCGGGGGCGGTCATTTTCAGCGCCTTGCCGGTCATGGTGGCGATGCCCGTGTCCAGTTCATAGACGGCCTTGTCGCCGAATGCCTGATTGCCCTGCGCGGTGATTATCACGTCATCGGTGGCGGTCATGCGGTAAATGTCGAAATTCGACTTATCGCTTTCGCGGTAATCGGCGCTTAAGGTTTCGGCGTTGATACGCGTCAGGCCCTGCTTTGCTTCGGCTTTGCCGCGCGCGATATATTTTTTGTCGTTGCGGTGCCATTCCAGCGTCTGGTCGGCGGTGATCTCAAGAGGTTTTTCAACTTGCCGGTTATCCTGCGCATAAGCGGGCAGGGCCATCGACAGCAGCAATAAGGAGAGCAGGTATTTCATGGTCTATAGCCCCTTCAGGCTTTCTTTCAAGATCAGTCTGGCCGGGCCGGTGAAGACCAGGATGCCTTCGGCGTTGCGGCCATCCATGCCGCTGGCGTCCAATGTGCCTGCGGGTCCCTGGATAGCGACGGGCCGGTCGGTGCGGGTTTCACGAGTCCTGGTGTCGATCATCAGGCGCGTCGTGTCGAGATCGTAGCCGCTGCTGTGCTTTACCTTCACATCTCCTTCCAGATGCAAAATCCCGGCGGCCTGACGGTAGTGGCCTTTCTGCGCGACGATATGAACGGTTTCCCTGTTTTCGAGCGTTATATCGCCCACCGGCGCGGTAAGCAGCAGGATATCGGGATTCTGCGCGCTTTGCACCGCGCGGGCGGCGGTCAGCACGTAGGGGTTGCTCGCCGAATCCGCGCCTTCGAAACGCGGGTTTATCAATTCGTTCTGCGCCGGGGCTGTCTGGTTCTGGCTGACATTCCCCGGTGTTACAGGAGTAACAGCCGTTTCCATCTTCGGCCACGCCATGACGATCGCGACGATGCCCAGCGCCAGAACGGGCAGGGTCCAGCGCATCGCTTTCACAAAGCGCGTATAGGCCTGATTGTGAACGCTGGCCGCCTGTTCCGCGCGGATGAGGCGGCTCAAGCGCTCGGCGCGGAGTTCCTTCTGCCCGGCGTCATCATCCTTCATGCGGCGCTTTCCCGGCGTGCGCCGCTTCCGTGCGGGCCTTGTGCGTCTTCATTTCCTGACGGATATGCCACAGCGACGGCGCGATCGAGGCGACGATGATCGCGAGAATGATCGGGATCAGGTAACGATCCAGCTTGTCCGCCGGGATCAGTTCGCCCAGGAAATAGCCGAGCATGGTCAGGCCCACCGCCCATGCCAGCGCGCCTATGACCGTATAGGCGAAGAACAGGCGATACGGCACCTGCGCCACGCCGGCGAGGAACGGCATGAAAGTGCGGATGATCGGCAGAAAACGCGCAAG
The DNA here is from genome assembly GCA_934538895.1 of uncultured Alphaproteobacteria bacterium. Classification (GTDB taxonomy): domain Bacteria; phylum Pseudomonadota; class Alphaproteobacteria; order Micavibrionales; family Micavibrionaceae; genus Micavibrio_C. The sequence continues at coordinate 3,861 of CAKTCH010000086.1, read as the reverse complement.
GATGATCGCCATCCTGCCGTGCTTGTCGAAGAAGCTTTGCGTCATTTCGAGATGCTTCTTCTTGAGAAAGCGCGTATCGCCGTTTTTGAACAGGCGCAGGCCCACGCGCCTGCCGACTTCATAACCCAGCATATTGCCGGTCACGGCGGCGGCGAAGCAACCTGTTGCCAGCGTGACGATATTGAGCGTGCCCTGAGCGGAAAGGACTCCGGCGGTGAAGAGCAGGCTGTCGCCGGGCAGGAAGAAGGCGAAGATAATTCCCGACTCCGCGAAGACGATGCCCCAGACCCCGAAATAGCCGATGGCCTTGATCATGGCGAGAATATCGAAATGCATAATGCTTCCTTTGCGCTTGGGGTGCTAGGCGACGCCGGCCAGAAGGCAATCCTGCAACCGGATCAGGCCGACGAACTTGCCGTCTTCCATAACGGTCAGGCATGTGATGTGCGATTTGAAGCCGTTGATCATTATATCGACCGCTTCGGCGGCCAGCAGGTTCGCGTCGATCGATTTCGGGTTGCGGGTCATGAGCTGCCCGGCCTGTTTCACCAGCAGGTCCGGGGCCATGTGGCGGCGCAAATCGCCGTCGGTGATGATACCGATCATGTTCTCGTTTTCATCGACGACGATGACGGAGCCGAGATTCTTTCCGGTCATTTCCAGCAGGGTTTTATCCATGGTGTCGTTTTCATGCGCCAGCGCCAGCTTGTCGAGCGGCTGCATGATCTCGCGCACGGTACGCAGCCTCTGGCCGAGTTTCCCGCCCGGATGGAAGACGCGGAACTGTTCCGGCGTCAGGCCCATGCGCTCCAGCAGCGCGACCGCCAGCGCGTCGCCCAACCCCATCATCATCGTCGTCGATGTGGTGGGGGCAAGGCCGTTGGGGCAGGCCTCGGGCATTTTCGGCAGCACGAGCCTGATGTCGGCATGTTTCGCCAGCGTGCTTTGCGGGTTGCCCGTTATCGCGATCAGCGTGATGCCGAAGCGGCGCGTGTAATGAATGATGTCGGACAGTTCCGCGTTTTCGCCGCCGTTGGAGAGCAGCAGCACGATATCGCTTTCGGTGATCATGCCGAGGTCGCCGTGGCTGGCCTCGCCGGGATGCACGAAATGCGCGGGCGTGCCGGTCGAGGCCATGGTGGCGGTGATTTTCTTAGCCACGTGGCCGCTTTTGCCTATGCCCGCCACGACCAGACGGCCTTGACGGTCGCGCTTCATATCATGGATGGCGCTGACCGCTTCGGCGAAAGAGCCGTCGAGAGACTGCGCCAGCGCCGCCAGCCCCTGCGCTTCCGCCGTCAGCGTGCGGATGCCGTTTTCGATGTCGGCCTGTTCCTGATTGTTCCGGTTTTCGGTCATGTTCTTGGCGGCGGCTTTCATGTGCGGGCGTCCTTCATCATCTTATTTACGCATTATAACGATCCGTATCAAGAACCGTCATGGTGAAAAGCGGCAAAGCGTGCGTACGCATCAGCCATGCAGGCATTACAGATAGTGTTAATGGCTGAAAATATCAATTTCGGGCCAGCCTTCGGTGTCGAGTTTCGCGCGGGCGGGCAGGAAGTCGAAACAGGACTGCGCCAGTTTCGCGCGGCCTTCGCGTGCCAGCATTTCGTCCAGCCGTTCCTTGATCCTGTGCAGATAAAGCACGTCATCGGCGGCGTAAGCGAGCTGGTCTTTCGAGAGTTTTTCCGCGCCCCAGTCGGATGATTGCTGCTGCTTGTTCAGTTCGATGCCCGCCAGTTCGCGGCACAATGTCGCGAGGCTGTGTTTATCCGTATAGGTGCGGCACAGGCGCGAGGCGATCTTGGTGCAATAAACGTTCTTTATGTCAATGCCGAGATTATGTTGCAGGATCGCGATATCGAAACGGGCGAAGTGAAAGAGCTTCAGCACCTTGGGATCGGTCAGCAGGGCTTTCAGGTGCGGGGCGTTTACCTTGCCGGGGGGCACCTGCACCAGATGCGCCTGTCCGTCGCCGCCGGAAAGCTGGACCAGGCACAGGCGGTCGCGGTGATTATTAAGGCCCATGGCTTCGGTGTCGATGGCGACGATATCGCCCAGTTTCACATTTTTGGGCAGGTCGCCCTGATGCAAATGGATCTTTGGTTTGCTGGCTTTGGCGGACATGAAAAAACCCCTTCGGAAGAAGGGGTCATTCTAGCCGGATTGACCGGATAAATCAAAGCGTTACCGAACCTGAATCCCTCCCCGCGGGGAAAGGAATGGTGCCCAAGAGAAGACTCGAACTTCCACGACATTTCTGTCACACGGACCTGAACCGTGCGCGTCTACCAATTCCGCCACTTGGGCACATGCCGCTATATGGGCATACGGGGAAAAGCAGGGTGTTCTTAACCTACGGTGACAAGCTTGTCAAACAGGTTTATGATCGGGGGGTCTGCGGGGCCGATTCCGGCCTTTCTTCCTGTAGCCTTTCATTGGCAAGTTATTAACGTTATACGGGCAGACTATAGGAAGAGTATGACGGAATATTGTGGGGCTTAATCCGGGGAAGGGTTTGATTCTAAATGAAAATTCTTGTTATTGATCGTGACGCGCTATCGACGCAGATGATTCGTTCGCGTCTGGAGGTGAAAGGCCACGAGATCGTTGAGGAAGCGGTCAAGAATAATGCGATCGCCCTGCTGGAGCAGGATACCTATCAGGTGGTTTTCATCGACCCCGCCCCCCTGAACAATGCCCGCCCGGTGATCCTGGGTATCCGCCGCGCCATGCGTGCGTACCCTTATATCATCCTGATGGGGCAAGATATTCCGCGCGAAGACGCCTTGCGCGCCGGCGCCAACGAAGTGATGGTCAAGCCGCTCGATCATTCGAGTCTTGAAAAGGTCATGGATAGTGCCGAGCGCCTGACGGCGCTGATCAAGCGCATCGGCGATGAAAGCGAGGATTTTCCCTCAGCGGGCGGCGTGATCGCGAAATCCGCGTTCAATCAATTGTTCCTGTCCTGTATCGATCGTGCCGACCGTTACGGCGAGCGTTCGTTCCTCGTATTCATCGGCATCAAAAACTATCAGGAAATCCTGTCGATGGACGGCGCGTATGCCGCCGAATACGCATCGGCCAAGCTTTCCCAGTATCTGGTGCGCCTGCGCCGCCAGTCCGACATCATCGCGCAGACGGGCAAGAACGAATTCTGCCTGATGCTGCAACGCCCGATGTATGAAACCGAGCCGATGGAAGCCGCCAACCGCTTTGCCGATGCGCTGCGCCGTTTCGACGATATCTGCGCCAGCGACAACGTGAAGGTCGAAGTGTCGATAAGGCTGATCGATCTGCCGGTCGGCCATAAGCATGTCGAGCATATCGTGACCTATACGAAGCAAAGGGCGAGCGCGATTTAACACCATCGTATGCCCGGCTTGACAGGCCGCGCCTGAAAGCGTCAAGGTGCGCATATCAACGGGATGAATCCGTCCCGCTTTTTCACAAACCCGCTGCGATCAGCGGGTTTTTTATTTCTGATATCAAAGGAGACCATCCCATGCCCACATTCCTTCCCCGGGACAGTGAAAATAACGTCATTCCCGTCGTGCGCCTGAAAGCGCAGGGGGCCCATGCCGTCGCCGCCGGCAACGTATCGGCGCGCAACGTCACGGCGTTCACTGCCGATACGCAGGTGGTCAGTTTGTATGCGACGGTTCCCGTCTATGTGAAGTTCGGCATATCGTCCGTGACGGCGACCGGCAGCGATCATTATTTTCCCGCGGGCGTGTATTACGATTTTTCCATCGGCGGCGGCAAGGTCAATCATTATACGCATGTGGCGGTGCTGCGTGCCGCTTTCGAGCCGTGCGCGATCGTGCTGGGGTCCGCCACTCCGTCGCTCGAATCGTG
>CAKTCH010000085.1 GCA_934538895.1 uncultured Alphaproteobacteria bacterium | reverse complement strand
TCTCGGCGATGCGGGCGGATTTGCCGCGACGGTCACGCAGGTAATACAGTTTTGCACGGCGCACGGAACCGCGGCGGACCAGTTCGATGCTGTCGATACGCGGGCTGTAGAGCGGGAACACGCGTTCCACGCCTTCGCCATAGCTGATTTTACGAACGGTGAAGCTGGCGTTGATGCCATGGCCGCCACGGGCGATGCATACGCCCTCGTAAGCCTGCGTGCGCTCGCGGGCGCTGTCGCCCGAGCCTTCGCGGACCAGAACATTGACCTTTACGGTGTCGCCCGGCGCAAAAGCGGGAATCTTTTTAGTCGCGTATTTCTGAAGCTGCTTGGCTTCAAATTTTTGTAGTATATTCATAGCGTTTAGCCCTTTTTAGTGAACCCGGTATCGGGACAGGCCCCGGCGGTTCGGTTATCTTTTTCATGGGTCGATCCGGGCACCTCGCCCGAACGTGCGATTTTTCTAGCTTTTTTGTCATTTTTAAGCAAGAAGTATTTGCAATATCTGGATTAAGCGGGTATTGTATTTTTCATAATCTTAAACAAACTCACGGTGTGTAACATGGCTTCTTCTTTGAAATCGAAATTCGTGGTTCCGGCGCTTCTGGCCGCTGTACTAACAGGTTGCGACGGCAAGGATACTCAGGATATGCAAGGCATGATCGAGGCCATCAAAACGGCATGTCCGACCGAAAATAGCGATACGGCGAGCCATTCGCAATGTGCGGAAGCAGGTAGGGTGATCGCGCAGAAGCTTGGCAATCAATTCCAGAAATCATGCACCTTCAATTCTGTGCCGAAGAAGGCTCCTAAATTTGCGGTGCCGCTGATTATAGGCGGCGATGTCGACAAATGCCTGAAAACTGTTGAAGAAGTGGCAGGGGATGCTGGCGCGCAGCAAGTAGGCGAAATCAGACATGCGATGGCAGCAGGCCTGACCTACTTCAAATAGCTCCCGCTACATTACAGATCGAAAAGACAGTGCGCGGCAAAAAGTCGCGCGCTTTTTTACTTCCCGCCATTGCAGCCCGGCGAAAGCCGGAGGAAGAATCCAGCAATACCGCGATTGGATAAATCTCTGGATTGCTTCGTCGCTTTGCTCCTCGCAATGACGATTTACTTCTTCAGTAAATCAGGACGGCGCGCAGCGGTGAGTTGCGCGCTTTGTTCTTTGCGCCATGCGGCAACTTTGCCGTGATCGCCGGAGCGCAGGATATCCGGCACGTCGAATGTACGCCCGTCGGCGGTGGTCCATGCGGCGGGGCGGGTATATTGCGGATATTCCAGCATCCCGCCAGCTCCGGCGGAGAAACTTTCCTCTGACGGCGTTTCCTCATTGCCCATGACGCCGGGCAGAAGGCGAATGCACGCATCCATCATAATCATGGCCGCCGGTTCGCCGCCGGAAAGCACGTAATCGCCGATGCTGACTTCCTCAAAGCCGTAAGCATCCGGCAGGCGCTGATCGACGCCTTCATAGCGGCCACACAGGATGGTAATGCCGTCGGCCTGCGTCAGATCCTCGACCAGCCGCTGGTCGAGAACACGCCCGCGCGGGCTCATGTAAATCTTTTTTGTCGTGGCAGGCAGGGACAGCAGAGCCTTCTCGATGATATCCGCGCGCATTACCATGCCCGCGCCACCGCCGAACGGCGTATCATCGACGGTCTTGTGTTTATCTTCGGCGAAGTCGCGAATGTTCACGGCGTTGTAAGACCACAGATTCTTCTCAAGGGCGCGGCCAGCAATCGTCTGCCCCAGCGGGCCGGGGAACATTTCAGGGAACAGGGTCAGCAGATTCACGCGCCAGGTCATCTAATCCCGTAGCCCTTCCGGAATTTCAGCGGTAATGATTTTTGCGGGCAGATTTACTTCAACGATATATTCGTCAGCGTAGGGAAGGTAGAAAGTTGCTCCCGCAGGCGGCTTAATCTCAAGCAGATCGCCGGCCCCGAAATTCTCGACCGCGATCACAACGCCGATGTTATCGTCAGTCGCCGACTTCACGGTCATGCCCACGAGGTCTTCGTAATAAACTTCGCCGTCTTCTTCCAGTTCAGGCAGCTTGCCGCGTTCCAGCCATAACTTGATGCCACGCAACGCCTCGGCGGCGTTCCTGTCGGTTACACCCGCGACTTCCGCGATCCAGAATTTGTTCGCGGCATTCTTCATTTTAACGGTGATTGTTTTTTCACCCGTTTCGGAAGTGAACAGCGGCCCGTACTTCGTCAAAGCCTGCGGATCATCACCATAAACACGCACCCGCACCAGCCCCCGCACACCGTGTGCCGTAGAGATTTCCCCCAAACACACACGCTTCATCCCCTCTCCCTCTGGGAGAGGGTTAGGGTGAGGGGGTGTTTGCACGGAGGGTTCATTCTGCTTTCCCCTCACCCCAGCCCTCTCCCGGGGGGAGAGGGAGTCTGTTTCTTCTTTTATCTTGGTCATCACATCCTGCCTCTTATACGGCAACGCTTTGTACCGATAAAAATTTTATATTCTGGCTTGGCCATCATTTCTTGCATTGTCTCAAATGCCGGTAATCCATTTTTCTCTGATAAATGAAGAACCATATCGCCACCGATATTAACAGCGACATGAGCACCCCAACAATTTTCATCCTTGCTGAATAAAAGCAGATCGAGAGGTTCGGGAGATGTCACTGCATAAGTATGCATGTCATCTTCCCACAGTTCGCGCGAGCGAAAATCTGGAATGATATATCCAAAATGGCGTAATAGCTCATAAGCAAAACGCTGACAATTAGCCCCATTTTGTAGATTGGCCAAGTTGACGGCCCCGGGATAGCATTCTGACCTATATGGAATGTTAAAAAAATGATCAGGAATTAAATGCTTCATTCCCTCTCCCTCCGGGAGAGGGTTAGGGTGAGGGGGTGTTTGCACGGAGGGTTCATTCTGCTTTTCCCTCACCCCAGCCCTCTCCCGGGGGGAGAGGGAGTCTGTTTCTTCTTTTATCTTGGTCATCACACCTTCGATATTGCCTAGCACATCGTTATTCCAGAAACGAATTACGCGATAACCTTTTTTCTGTAGAAAGATTGTACGTTCATGGTCGGATTCTTCTGTGTGTTGTCCGCCATCCAGTTCAACGACCAATCCTGATTCCTCACAAAAGAAATCGACGATGTAGGGTGGAACAGGGTGCTGGCGGCGAAATTTTAAGCCTTTGAACCTGCGATTACGCAGTTCTTCCCACATAAGTTTTTCGGCATCGGTTAAAGACTGCCGTAAACTGCGCGCGTTATCGAGAAGAGGACCTGCGGGTGGTTTTTGGCTGGCCAATTCTGCGCTGCTTTCCCCTCACCCCAGCCCTCTCCCGAAGGGAGAGGGGGATAAAGGTATATCGATTATTCTGCCGGTGTTTCAGCAGGAGCTTCAGCAGCCGGCGCTTCTGCAACAGGCTCTTCCTTCGGCGCGGCGGCAGCGGCTTTGGCTTCTTCAGCAGCGGCCTTGGCAGCTTCTTCTGCGGCGGCTTTCTTAGCGGCTTTTTCTTCCATACGCATTACTGTTTTTTGCTTCGGCGCGGATTTTTTCGGACGGTTGAATTGCTCCGGCATCGGTGCCAGACCGGCCTTGCCGAGGAAAATCGCTACGCGCTCGGACGGTTGCGCGCCCTGGCTCAGCCAGTATTTCACGCGCTCGGCGTTCAGGACAATGCGCTTGTCGCTGTCGTTCGGCAGGCGCGGATCGTACGTGCCAATTTTTTCAACGAACTTGCCGTCACGCGCGGCGCGGCTGTCGGCCACGACGATGTGATAGAAAGGCAGGTTTTTACGTCCTTGACGGGACATTCTCAGTTTGAGGGCCATAGTGTTTTCTCCTTTAAGTAGCCGTTAAACCAGTAATCGGATGATCGGATGATCGGATGACCGGAAAGTTAATTCTGTTCATCTGATTATCCGATCATCTGATCATCTTTTCTTCAGAAACGGGTTGGCGCCGAGAATGCTCCCGCCACCGCCCGGTAGTCCTTTAAGGCCGTGCGCTTGCATCCGCTCGGCCATAATTTCTTTATCCTTGTCGTTCATCATGCCGGACATCATGCCCGCCATTTTGCCCATACCCATTTTCTTCATGCGCTTCATCATCGTCTGCATTTGTTGCAGTTGTTTATAAAGCTTGTTCACGTCCTGCACGGTCATGCCGCAACCTTCGGCGATACGGCGTTTGCGCGACGCGTTGAGGATTTCGGGGCGGGTGCGCTCCTCTTTGGTCATAGACAGGATAATCGCTTCCTGACGCTTTACCGCCTTGTTGTCGATACCGGCTTCATCCAGTTTCGACGCGATATCGCCCAGACCGGGGAGCATCTTCACGAGGCTTTGCACGCCGCCCATCTTGTCCATCTGGCGCATTTGCGACAGCAGGTCGTTGAAATCAAACTGGCCTTTCTGGAACTTGCGCGCCATTTCTTCGGCTTCATTCGCATCGACGGTTTCAATCGCTTTCTCAACGAGGGAAACGACGTCGCCCATGCCGAGGATACGGCCCGCGATACGGTCGGGATGGAACGGCTCCAGCGCGTCGGATTTTTCACCCGTACCGAGGAACTTCACCGGCTTGCCGGTAACAGATTTCATCGACAGCGCCGCACCGCCACGCGCATCGCCGTCAACGCGCGTGAGGATGATGCCGGTCAGGCCGACTTTATCTTCAAACGCCTTGGCGACGTTCACCGCGTCCTGACCCGTCATCGCGTCCGCGACAAGCAATGTCTCAACCGGTTTGGCCAGATCGCGCACCAGCGCGACCTCGTTCATCATCTCTTCGTCAATCGCCAGACGGCCCGCCGTATCGAGGATAACGACATCGAAACCTTCAAGGCGGCCAGCCTCCAGCGCGCGCCTGGTAATCGCTTCCGGCTTTTCGCCCGTCACGATCGGCAGTGTGGCGATACCCGTCTGTTCACCCAGCTGACGCAGTTGTTCCTGCGCCGCCGGGCGGTATACGTCGAGAGAGGCCATCAGCACTTTCTGACGCTGCTTCTCGGATAACATGCGCGCGATTTTCGCGGTGCTTGTGGTCTTGCCCGAGCCTTGCAGGCCGACCATCAGATAGATCGAGGGCGGCGTGGTGAATTTCAGTTCCGACGTCTCGCTGCCGAGCATCTCGACAAGGGCGTCATGAACGATTTTGACGACCTGCTGTGCCGGGGTCACGGAAGCGATGATTTCCTGACCGATCGCGCGTTCTTTCACCGTTTCAATAAAGGTTTTGACGACGGGCAGGGCGACGTCGGCCTCCAGCAGCGCCACGCGGATTTCGCGCATCGCGTCGTTGACGTCGTCTTCCTTCAGGGCGCCTTTACCGCGCAGCCCCGTGAATACCTTGCCGAGTTTTTGTCCTAAAGACTCAAACATCAAAATCCTCAAAAACATTTGTGCCGCAGTGAGCGTAACTTCGCCGACTGCGGTGTACCCGAAAGCACTGATGTGACAACAGTGTTCGTGAAATTTCGTGAGAAAATAGAAGGTTAAGGCAGGGAAGTCAAGGAAAACCCCGCACTTTTCTTTTTAATTATTACCGCCTATATTCCTGATAATACAGGATTTTTTGAAGAGGCGCGTTAAAGGATGCTGACCAGTTTTATCAAAATGCACGGTCTGGGTAACGATTTTGCGGTAATCGACGTGACCGATGGCGGCATCGTCACGCCCGAGCAGACACGTAAAATCGCCGACCGCCGCCGGGGCGTGGGCTGCGATCAGGTTCTGGTGATGGAAAAACCGAAGAACCCGCAGGCCGATATCTTTATGCGGATTTACAATACTGACGGCTCGGAAGCGCAGGCTTGCGGCAATGGCGCGCGCTGCGTGGCATCGCTTTATATGGAACGGAACGGCCTGAAAGAGTGCGTGCTCGAAACCGTGGTGGGGCTGCTGCCCAGCCGCATCGTCGAAGGCGGCCTGATACAGGTCGATATGGGCGTCCCGCGCACCAGATGGGACGAAATTCCTCTCTCGCGTGAATGCGACACGCTGAACCTCGGCATCGTCCATAGCCGCGAAACCATGACCGACCCTGTGGCGGTCAATGTCGGCAACCCGCACACGATTTTCTTCGTCGACGATGTGATGAAAGTTGAATTGGAAAAGCTGGGGCCGGAAGTGGAGAACCATGTGCTGTTCCCCGAGCGCACCAACGTCGAATTCGCGCAAGTATTGTCGCCTGAAAAAGTGCGCGTGCGCGTATGGGAGCGCGGTACGGGCGTGACGCAGGCCTGCGGTTCCGGCGCCTGCGCCACCATCGTCGCGGCGGCCCGCAGGGGCTTGACCGGACGCAAGGCGGAAATCGTCCTCGACGGCGGCAGCCTTTTCATGGAATGGCGCACGGAAGACGGCCACATCCTGATGACCGGTCCGGCAACGCGCGTATACGAAGGCGTGCTGAAAGCCGCGTAATTTGCGATGTATTCTTGACGGCGTAAATGATTATTGCAGATAATTCGGCAGCGGCTTCATGCCGCGATTATCGTTGACGCTGCGGATTTCCACCACTTCGAACTTGCCGTAAGTGCTCTCCACGTCTTCGCGCAGGCGCTCAAGCTGGCGCAATACCATGTAAAGATTGGTGTCTTCACATTCCTGACCGGCCTGCGGCAATTGCAGGTCGGTTTCCAGAACCAGGATTTTTTCTTCCTTGCCGGTGGTGTCGTCGGCACGGCGTACCATGTGAAGGGCGGAAATGTGGGGGTGTCTGTTAAAAGCCATGATAGTCTCCTGTTTCTATGGTTATGTATTTTTATGCTTGCGGTTTACAGTGGATGTAGGTACGACCGTTCATGTCGCGGACGGCGATGGCATCGCATTCGATGAATCCTTCCG
>CAKTCH010000084.1 GCA_934538895.1 uncultured Alphaproteobacteria bacterium | reverse complement strand
AGGTAGACGCATCAGCAGTCGACCCCATGAAATATCTATTCTCCAAACGCATTGCCATCGTTTTCGAAGGCGAAACCACCGGCGACCGCCGATGTCCCTATATCGCAACCGACGAGCGCGAACCGAAATACACGGAACTGGGCAATCGCGTATTCCGCGTCGAAACCCCCGCCGCGCCAGAAGAAATCGATGCCGTAAAAGCCGAAGGCTGCCTGATCACGGAAAGCCCGCCTGTCCGATCCATCCTTGGCGGCAACAAACCGTAGTAAGCTCATAAAAGTTTCAGATATGGATCGGGCGGCCATCCACGGCCAGCGCCGCTTCCTTCACCACTTCCTCCAAAGTCGGATGCGCATGGCATGTGCGGGCGATATCTTCCGACGACGCGCCGAATTCCATCGCGATCACCGCTTCGGCGATCAACGTCCCCGCTTCCGGGCCGATGATATGAACGCCCAGCACACGATCGGTTTTCTCATGCGCGAGAATTTTCACGAAACCATCGATCGCATTCATCGCCCGCGCGCGGCCATTGGCGCTGAACGGGAATTTACCCACCTTGTACGGCACGCCCGCATCCTTCAGCTGCTGCTCGGTCTGGCCGACAGCGGCCACTTCCGGCCACGTATAAACCACGCCGGGAATCAGGTTGTAATCGATATGCCCCGATTGGCCCGCCAGCATCTCGGCGAGGATCATGCCCTCGTCTTCGGCCTTGTGCGCCAGCATCGGCCCCGCAATCACGTCGCCGATGGCGTAAATGCCCGGCACATTGGTGGCGAAACGCTTGTCCGTCACCACGCGGCCCCGCTCGTCTGTCTTCACGCCGGCTTTATCGAGGCCCAGCCCTTCGGTGTAAGCCTTGCGGCCCACGGCCACCAAAACGATATCGGCGCTGAGATTCTGCGCCGCCCGCCCGGCGTCAGGGGAGGAAGCGCCGCCGCGGGCCTCTTCCAGAGTCAGATCGACGGATTTTCCACCCGCCTTGACCGACGTCACCTTGGTCGAAAGCTTGAACTTGATGCCTTGCTTGGTCAGGATCTTCTGCGCTTCTTTCGAAAGCTCGGCGTCCATGCCCGGCAGGATACGATCAAGGAATTCCACGACCGTGACGTCCGCGCCCAGGCGGCGCCACACGGCTCCCAGTTCCAGCCCGATCACGCCGCCGCCTATCACCACCAGCGATTTCGGCACTTCCTCCAGCGCCAGCGCGCCCGTGGAAGAAACGATGCGCTTTTCATCGATGGCAATGCCCGGCAGGCTCGCCACGTCGGAGCCCGTCGCGATCACGATATGCTGGGCCGTGTGCGTCTCGGAACCGACCTGCACCTGCCCCGCCGCCACGATCACGCCCCGGCCCTTCAGCCATTCGACCTTGTTCTTCTTGAACAGATATTCAATGCCCTTGGTGTTCGACGTCACGACCTGCTCTTTATGGCCCATCATGCCCTTGAGATCGAGCTTCACGCTGCCGATCTTGATGCCCATCGCGCCCAGATGATGCTCGGCCTCCTCGAATTTCTCGGAAGCGCTCAACAGCGCCTTGGAAGGAATGCAACCCACGTTCAGGCAGGTCCCCCCCAAAGTCGCGCGCGATTCAACGCAAGCCACCTTCATGCCCAGCTGCGCGGCGCGAATCGCACACACATAACCGCCGGGACCGGCACCGATAACAATGAGGTCGTAATTGCTCATAAGAAGCTCCTTCTGTAGGTCGGAACGGATACTAGCAAGAAATTATCAGGCTGGCGACAGGGCTAAACTGCGGGAATTGACGATTTTTTTCTCATTTTCCCGTTTATAGCCATAGCGTTTGATGTCCAGGGTGAGTTCAATCGCCGCGTCGGCATCCGGTACCACCAGAATGTCCTTCCTGTCCTCCGCCGGCAATATCGCCAGCAGGGGATCGTAAAGCTTGATGGCATCCGGCCCCAGATGGGCATGGTTGATAATAATCAGCGGCTTGTCCTTGACCAGCGGATGACCCTGACGCTTGAGATCGAGGAAATAGTAGATTTCCTCCAGCGTGCCCAGCCCTCCGGCATCGGCGATGATCACATCGGAACGGAACAGGCTTTGCATCCGCGGGTCCATGCCCGGCTCGATCGCCACATAGCTGTTACCGCCTTTGTGCAGTTTATTGAGGTCGAGAGCCAGCCCTTCGAACTGCACCGTGCGCGGCATCTGGATCGCGGAAAGATGCGTCCGGTCCGCACTGCGCGGATTTGCCTTTTGGTGATCCAGAACGCCCTGCGATACAAAACCCATGACGCCGTAACGCCCGCCACCGGAGCGCACATGAATATCGCCCTCCCGCGCGAACTCCCGCCCCATGTAGTAAGAAGAAAATTTGGTGTATTGCGGATTGCGCGTGCCGGCGGAACCGAGAATGGAAACCTCGAACAGGTCGCGGCGGTCCTGACCGTATTCTTCCCTGATATAGCGTGTCGCCGTATGATGCGCATATTTGTCACGCGCCTCGCGCAGTTTCGCCGTAACCGTCAGGTCGCTGACCTGCGACCAGATATATTTCGGTTGCTGTTTGATCAGCGCGTTCTCATGGAAATACCTGTAAAGCAGCAATTGCTGGCCCCACGGATGCTCTGCCGGGTCCAGATCTTTCAGGTACGCGATGAATTTCTCGCCCATCTCCGGATCGGCCCAGTTCTGGTGAGCCGCCCCGTTCTCGCTGAAAAAATGCATCTCAGGATTGCAAATCATCAGCTCCTTGCCGTACATGCAATCATGCAGGATCTGCTTATGGGTGCCTGCTTTACAGAACAACAGCGACAACCGCGCATGGTGCCTATCGTAATCGGCCAGAATCTCCTTGCTGTGCGCACCGAGATAAATGGCGTCAGCCGATTCAGCGAAATCTTCGAAACCTTCATATTTCCGGCGTGATAGGCTCCAGCCGTTATCATGGGCCAGCCGTGCGAAACCGGCACCGCCACTGCGGCCACCGACATCTTCGATGAAGTTATCCTGCGTGCGCAGACCAAGCTTGCTGCGATGGTTGCGCTGCACGGACGTCTCGAACAAAGTCTGGAGAGACATCGGCACGGCCAGATCCCGCGTCATCGCCCGCAGGCAACGCGCCTGCGGGCTGTCGGTATAAAGGTAACGTTCGCCCAGTTCAGCCTGCGTTTTACCATTCATACCGTCCGGCTGCCTGTCGGGAATGCAGTAATTCTCGGTATAAAGCGAGCCACCCGTTGTCGGGCGCGGATTCGGCGTTATGAAACCCGTGTCCGTTCCGAAATAACTTTCAACTTTTACGTCCTCGCGTTTCGGGGCGAGCTTAAAGTACATATATACTTGCGTGTCATGGTAACGTAGCGGCTCCGTACGGCCCAGGCGTTCACGGCAAGCCTTAAGATCGGCCATGAATTTCATGATGCCGCCCTGCGCATCGACGACCGGCCCCAGTTCCACGCCCGGCCACGGACGGCCTGGAATTTTTTCATGACGGGAAGCCTTGAATTCCGGCTCCTCGGACAAATCCTCCGAAAAGGAAACGCCCGTATCGTTGCCGCAGAAAATCACGCGCGCCGGATCGAATCCACGATCGCATAGACGCTTGCATACCTCATCATAGCCGATCTGGTCGTAAATCCGGGTCAACATGGAATCGATCTTCTCGAAGCTGTTACCTTCAAACGTCCTGCTGACTTCATCGGCGGAGAGAAACCAGTGCAACGGCACGACCGCGTCACGAACCCCGGCCTTTGCTTTCTCCTGCGCCAGAATTTTCGATGTTTCGTCCGCTTTCTTCGGCTGCGTCGAACCGAACAACAATTCGAGCCCCTGCGGAAAACGCAAGCCGCGCGACGCTGGGGAAACGTCCTTGCCGATATCCTTGCCTATATAAAGAATGGTGTCCCTGGTTTCCGAACGGCTTGCCGTCGCCACACAACGCAGCGCTTCGGCATGGGCTTTGTCCTGCAACCCCAGGAAGGATTGCAGCGGCGCCCACGTATCGTCGTTATTCTGGATGAGCACCAGCTTGCTGTCGCCGGTCAGATTGCGCCGCAATTGCCGGATCGTCTGATGCAGCGCCTGAATGCCCGACGGTACCAGCACATAATGATCGGCGTCAGCCGCGATCCTGTCGTCGGAACCCATGACATGAAAATTGCGGATGCCGGCATTATGCAGATCGTCCACCAGTTTGCGCCTTTGCGTCAGCACAAAACGCGCCGCGACCGGGTGATAACGCGTAACCCCCTTCGCCGCCTTCTCTTCAGCGGTGTCATCGGGCAGCGTCACATAGGATTTTGCGGGGGTCGGCGTATACTGGCCTGCATACAGGCGGGAGAGTTGTTCAAGTAACCAGTTCTGATCGTCGCGCGCGGGATCGACGGCGGGCTTATCGCCGGACAGGATGGCGGAGAGCGTTTCATCAGCCCATGTCAACCGCCGGGCGAGATCAATCTTTTCAGTGTGCGTCTGTTGATTCGTACTCATCAACGAGCGTCCTTTTCAATCAGGGTTACTCCAGCTTTACGCCTTTCCGTTTCCAGAAAGAAAAAACGTTTATTTACATATCACAATGCGCAGGCAATACAAATAAAAAAAGGCGCTTTACGCGCCACCCCAGTCCTCTTCCCACAATGCGGGCTTTTCTTCCCGGAATTTCTTGACCAGCGCTATGCAATTTTCATTATTTAAAACAACCACTTCGATACCGCGCTCATGCAAAAACTCAACATTTCCCTCGGAATTGACGGCGTCCCCCACCACGACCCGCCCGATCTTGAACTGGGCAATCGTCCCCGCGCACATCATGCAGGGGCTTAAAGTGGTGTACATGGTAGTATTACGGCGGCTCGCCATGCGGCCAGCGGCACGCATCGCAGACATTTCACCATGGATAATAGGATTGCCTTCCTGAACCAGCATATTATGGCCTTCGCCAAGGATCTCGCCCGTCTCATTATCGACCAGAATGCCGCCGATCGGGCACCCGCCTTCGTTATAGCCCTTAAGGGCCAGTTCGTAGGCACGCTGCATGAAAGCGTGGTCATCGAGTTCGGGCATATCAAAAGTCCTGTATTCGCTTTTGGCTATAGCCGGGTTATAGTAAAATCAGTCGCTTTTTACAAGTATAACTTTAATCCCGCCCGCCCTTTATGACCTTTCAACCGTTCGAAGAGATGCAGAAGGCTGTGGATATCGTCAACGATAGCCCGCACCCGGTCAACAAGATCGCCGCCACCATCTACGGCTCCGACCGTCAGGGGCGGGAATTCAGCGTCTCGCGCACCAATTACTGGCCCGAACTGATCGAGGCCCGTCTCGGCAAGGACAAGGATATCGGCGACAGCAGCGGCACCGTCCACGCCGAAACGTCCTGCATCCTGAATGCGCCCGTCACTGAAAACAGCATCATCTGCGTCACCGACCCGTTCTGCCCCAACTGCGCCAAGAATATGGCCGAGGCCGGGATCAAGAACATCTATATCGACCACAAGGGCTTCACCAAGGATTTTTCGAACCGCCGCGGCGCCGCCTTCGAAAATATGTCGATGCAGATTTGCGAACGCGCGGGTATCGCCGTCTATCAGCTCTGGCGCAGGGAACAACGCATCGAACCTATCCTGGAGTTCAGCAAGGACTTCATCCCGCCGCAGGACAATCCGCTGGAATACGAACGGCTTTACGGCGTGATTAACCGCAAGTTCTTTATCGAATTCGTCGGGAAAATGCGCCACCGCCATCATGGCCGCCGCTTTGCCTGCGCCATTGGCCGCGACCGCGTCACCGGCAATGTCTATTCGCTCGCGGCGCGTTCACACCCCGCCATCGGCTTCAGCATGAGTCATGACGCGCAATTGCTGCGCGATCCCGAACGCAAATATACCTTCATGCTGGAACCGGTAAACCGCCTGATCATGGGCGCGGCACGCATCGGCGTCAAACTGATCGACGGCATGATTTTCTGCACCAACATCCCCACCGCCCGCGAACAGGTCAATCTGATCGGCGCGGGCGTCACGCGCGTCTATGTCGAGCACCCGAACAAGGCGCTGGACGAAGCCGCCATTCTGGCCAAGCGCACCGTCACCAACGCCCGCATGATCGACTTCCAGAATCTCGATGACCTGCACGCGCTGCTGAACCCGACACAGGATAAAGGCACCCCCGCATGAAACATGTGAAGCAAAAAGGATTGAAGCGCCTGCTCAATGCCGGCGTCTATGCAGTGGAAGGGTTGATCGACGCCTTTAAAACCGAGGAAGCCTTCCGTCAGGAGGCGCTCCTCGCCTGCCTGTTGATCCCCGTATCCTTCTTCATTACCGCCACGGCCGCCGAACATGCGCTGCTGGTGGCCAGCGTATTGTTCGTGCTGTTCGTGGAATTGCTGAATACCGCCATTGAAACGGTGGTGGAGCGGATCTCCGATGAAATCCATCCGCTTTCCAAACGCGCCAAAGACCTCGGCAGCGCCGCCGTGCTGATCAGCATCCTCAACCTGATCGCGGTCTGGGTGATTATTATCTTTTTATAAAAGCGCCGTTCTTCAAAAATGCCGCCACCTGCATATGCACATCGGGCCGGTTCATGATGAAAGTATGCGTGGCGGGCACGCAGACATGATCCTTCATGCCCTCGATCTTCGTACTGTCCACGCTCACGCGGCCATCGCTCTCCCCCGGAATCAAAAACCATGAATCGGCATAAGGCCAGCCTGCCGTGCCTGCGATGACGCCCAGTTCGTAATAGGGCCGCATCGTCACCTGCTTCATCGCCTGCGTCGTCAGTTGCTGCCCCGCCGGGCCGTAAAACCGGCGGTAAGGCCATGTACGATGCCAGAAATCAGCCACAGCACTGCCCTGATGCGGCGTACCCATCATC
>CAKTCH010000083.1 GCA_934538895.1 uncultured Alphaproteobacteria bacterium | reverse complement strand
GATCGTAACGTTCGGCGTCGAAGAACAGCGACTGGAACAGCGCGTCGGCGGATTCAACCGTCGGCGGCTCACCGGGGCGCATGACACGGTAAATGTCGATGAGGGCCTCTTCGCGCGTGTCGCACTTGTCCACCATCATGGTGTTGCGGATGTACGGGCCGACATTCAGGTGGTCGATCGCGAGGATCGGCAGTTCGTTCACGCCCATCTTGTCGAGCATTTTCAGGGATTCTTCGGAGATTTCCTGACCGGCTTCGAGAACCACCTGGCCTGTTTTCGGATCGAAGACGTCCATGGCGGCATATTTGCCGAGGATTTCCTCATCGGAAACAAGGATATCTTTCAGGCCTTTTTCGATCAGCTGCCTGGACAGGCGGGGAGTCATCTTGTCGCCGACGGAGGCCACGGCCTTGCCGGTTTTCGCGTCAACCAGATCGTAGACCAGCTTCACGCCGCGCATACGATCGCCGTTGAAAGCGGTTTTCCAGCCCTTCTTCTCTTTCGTGTAGTTGATTACGTCATAGAAGGTTTGCAGGATTTCTTCATTGCCCATGCCCTGCACCAGCAGCGGATCGACCGGCTGATCGTTCTCTTCGCACTTGACGCGGTAAGCGGCGGTGGCGGCGGAATCGAGCGCGCGCAGGAAGGTCGTCGCCGGGAGTTTGCGGCGGCGGTCGATACGGACATAGATGTTGTCTTTGGCGTCGAATTCGAAATCGAGCCAGGAGCCGCGATACGGGATCACGCGCGCAGCGAACAGGTATTTGCCGGAGGCGTGCGTCTTGCCGCCGTCATGATCGAAAAATACGCCGGGGGAGCGGTGCATCTGGGAGACGATCACGCGCTCGGTGCCGTTGACGACGAACGTGCCGTTCCTGGTCATCAGCGGCATATCGACCATGTAGACGTCTTGTTCCTTAATATCGCGGATGGAACGCAGGCCGGTGTCTTCATCGACATCGAATACGGACAGGCGCAGCGTGACGCGCAAGGGGGCGGAGAAAGTCATGCCGCGCTGCTGGCATTCATCGACGTCGTATTTCGGCTCTTCCAGTTCGTATTTCACGTAGTCGATTTCTGCGCGGTCGGAGAAATCCTTGATCGGGAATACGGAGGAGAATACTTCGTGCAGACCCTGCATCTTGCGGCTGTCGGCGGCGACTTCGGCTTGCAGGAACGCTTCATAAGACTGGCGCTGCACCTCGATCAGGTTCGGCATCTGCGCGACTTCGCGGATTTTACCGAAGGAACGGCGGACGCGCTTGCGGCCCGTGAAGCTGTCGACATCGTTGGCAGGCTTGAAAACGATGGGTTTTTCAACGACATAGCGCACGACGGGCTTGTCAGCGGCAGCGGCCTTGGTCGAGGAGCGCGATTTCGCGGGCGCTTTCTTTTCTGCTTGTTCTTTAGAGGCTGTATTTTTGGGAGCAGATTTGGGCGTCTTTGTCGTCATGGTTACTTTTCCTTCACCGATCATCATTACAAATTGTCGTTTTTGCGTTTTTTATCCGACGGGTGGATTAAAAACGCGGAAAACCGCCTTTAGCGCGCCCCTATTCAGGGTCACTAAAAACGGTGTTAAATCAGTAGTTTATCTCTTTTGCGGCTTAGCTGCAGTCACGCTTTTCCCGGTCTTTCGCAGGGGCTTTATGCCGAACCGGGAGCCGAGAGTCAAGTAATTTTGATTCCGGGGATTTCAAGAAAAATCCCTGTGGAAAGAATCGGATAGATAGATTATCCACAATATTTTATTTATTTTCATAATTATTAGGACTTGAAAGGCTAATTACCCTTCTGAAGGTAGCGTAGATGGCCGACTTTAAGCCCCCTCGGCGATGTACAGATTGACGGCATCAGCCGGATTTCGTTGCGAGCTTTGTGCGCGCCATGTTCGTAAATCAATCAATCATGAATTCCGCGCCTAATTTTATTCATCAGCCTCTTTCGGCATTTCCTGCCATTCCAGCAAAAAACTGCGCTGCCATTCTCTCAGGACATCATAATAATTATCGGCCTCCATCCAGATGTCTGCGAGAGACGAGATATCACCATGCACCTGTTCCGCGCTTCTAAATCCTATTAATCGCACTTTGTTGCCGACGTCGAACTGCAACACATAGCTTCCATCATCAAAGGCTTCGTCACCATCCGGCGCCCAGACAATTTTCCCTGCCGTCACCTGCTCTTCAAATTCACAAGCAGACAGACCGAAATAATGGTCCGGAGCGCAGGCAGCGCCGTATTGCGACTGATGAAATACCCGTGCGATTTGCGCGGCATCCGGCTCGGCACAAAAGCTTACCCGGTGTTGCCCACGCGCAGCTATGCGCCGGTTTACCTCATCAAGAGAGCAAGCCAGCATCGTCGCATCCGGTTCCCTTATTCCAAAAGTCGTATTTTTTATATGAATGGCAAAGAAACCAAGGCCTCTGAAACTTAAGCGTTCGCAGGCTTTCGAGATAAGCGATTCAACCGCAAATTCTTCAGGATCTCCCACGAGCATCGTTTGCCCTTCATATACCAGCCTTTAAGCGTTGTAATCCCGTTTGGGCTGGCGGCGGGGGACCGGGGGAATTTCGAACGGGGATTGGGGCGACAGGGCAGAATCCATGGCCTGGCGGAGACATTCAAACTCGCTCTTCTGAGCCAACGTGCCGTATTCCATGGCAGAACCTTTCAACTCACGCGCGGCGGTCGGCCAAAAAGAAAGCCGCTGCGACCATTTTTCGAATGTGCTGGCGGCAGCCGCAGCGGGAATAGCCCTCACTTCCAGGCAGTTTTGATATTGCTCCGCAAAGGTTACGGTTTTTTCATCCTGAAACCCACCCTTTTTAAAGGCCGCCGATATTTTGTCGCGCTTTTGGTTGACGAGAGAGTCGGCTTCCAGGGTGGATTCGATCAAGAAACCTGCCGCCGGTATGGCGACAGCCATAAAGGCCATACTCAGAACAATTGCCGCTTTTTTTAATTTGGACGCCATGATAATCCTCCCTTTTTATAAGTTATGACAACGATTAAACGGGATAGGCCGCCTTGTCAAATTTTTTCTGGGCGGGGCAAGATAAAACGGCCCGCCATGAGAAGGCGGGCCGTTTAATTCGGGAATCCTCATTCCGGGAGTTTCAGCCCGGAAGATTTCGCTTACTTCAGTTCGACTTTCGCGCCGGCAGCTTCCAGCTTTTTCTTCAGCTCTTCAGCTTCGGCTTTCGCGACGCCTGTTTTCAGTTCCTTGTTACCGGCTTCGACCAGGTCTTTGGCTTCTTTCAGGCCCAGACCGGTGATGGCGCGGACTTCTTTAATCACGTTGATTTTGTTGGCGCCGCCGTCAACGAGGACAACGTTGAAGCTGTCCTTTTCTTCAGCAACAGCCGCCGGGCCAGCAGCCGCAACCGGAGCAGCAGCGGAAACGCCCCACTTTTCTTCCAGCAGTTTCGCCAGTTCAGCAGCTTCGATCACTGTCAGCGCGGACAGATCGTCAACCAGTTTCTCAAGATTTGCAGCCATTTTCGTTCTCCTTTTAAGTGTAAAAAGCTGTATTCGTTTTCAGTATAAAAATTAAGCGGAAGGTTGGTCTTTGGTCGCGTAGGCATTCGCCAGACGCGCCAGTTGCGCACCCGGCGCCTGCAGGATGCCGACAATCTTGCCACGCAGCTGATCCATGGTCGGGAGCAGGGCGAGGAATTTGATTTTCTCGAGATCGAGCGCTTCGGCACCGGAAGCGCCGCCGACGATTTCAAGTTTGTCGTTCTTTTTCGCGAAGTCGTACACGACGCGGGCCGCCGCCATCGGGTCTTCGGAGATCGCGATGCCGATCGGGCCGGAGAGCTTGTCGGACAGATGTTCGAACTTTGTGCCCTTCAGCGCGCGGGCGACCAGCGTGTTTTTCTCGACGCCGAAGGTGGCGCCTTCTTTACGCAGGTTGTTGCGCAGTTCGCGGTCCATTACGTGGGTCAGGCCTTTGTTACGGGTCAGGATGACCAGTTCAGCCTTGGCCAGACGATCCGCGACGGCGGAGACTTTCTCCGCTTTGGCGATATGTGCTTTCTTTTGTTCAGCCATGGTTTCTTTCTCCTTCAAAACCAACTCTAAAAAATTCCAATAAAAAAGGACGGGTTCGAACCCATCCTGTCCAAAATCGCGGGAAAAACGAACCGGTGCATCATGCGCATGGCACGCGGTATTTTCGTTGTTTTCCGTCTATACAGGACTTACGAGCCGCCGGCTCCCCTGTAGTCTTGGACAGCGCATGAAGGGCGGACCCTTCAAGCCGGGTTGTTATAGAGGCAGTGCCGCCCCTGAGTCAAGCCTTATTCGGGTAAACAGGGCTTATGGCCGGAAATCGATGGTTGGGGGATGCCTTATGAGAAGGCAGAGGTTGCGGCGAGCAATAGAACGACGCCGCAAGCCAGGAGCGCGGCGGGGCCTTTGGCGGCCTGGTCTTCGGCGCCCATCGCCTTGTGGAAGAGCAGCAGCCACACGGGAAGCATCATCGCCATGATGCTGACATAGCCCAGCGACCCGACCACGGAGAAAGCGCCGGTGAGCAGCCCGCCGCGTAGCGCGTGTTTTGAAAGCATGGCGCGCCCGGCCTTTTTCTTGCCGAGCAGGACCGCCCCCAGCACCAGCGTCATGGTGGTGAAGCCCACGAAGCTGTAGGTCAGCACCGTGGGGATGATGGCCGTTTCCGGCATGACGATCTTGGTGGCGATACCCGAGACGGCATAGGTCACGCCCACGGGCGCCACGACCAGAAAAGTCGGCCATGTCAGGTCGCTCCGGCGGATGCGGGCCATGCCGTAGGTGGTCAGCGCCAGCGCTGCCGCCACGCCGAGGGACAGCAGCAGATTCTGCGCGTGCAGTTCCAGCGCCGCGGGCATCACCAGAATCCAGACCACCGTGGCGGCCACTGCTTCCAGCGGCATATACATGCCGGAGACGCGGCCCGTCTTTTGCGCGGCGAGGCCGAGCTGGATCATGTAGCCGACGGCGGTAATCAGCGCCACGACCACGCCCGCGAAATAAAAACGCGGGTCCGCGGGCCAGTGCATGAACGGCGTGAAAGGCAGCAGCACGATAAAACCGAACAGCGCCTGAAGGAACGTCAGGTGCCAACTGTCGATCTTGTATACGCGGTTGGTTTCGACGAAGAAAGCCCGGCACAGACTGTGGAGCAGTGCGTAAAGCGCCCAGTTCATGAATAGGCTCTCCTTCCCTAAAAAAAACTGCGGCTATTGTAAACCGGAATTCTCAGGGATTTGAAGGGCTTAAAATCGGGATTCGCATGTTTCCCGCCTGCGGGGGCCGGAAAAAACCCCGGCCCTGTTACCGGGGCCGGGGTTTCAAACAGCTTGCGGGACCGCCGCTTACGCGGCTTTGCCGGTGGCGGCCAGATCGAGTTTCAGGCCCGGACCCATGGTCGAAGACAGGGAAGCCTTCTTCATGTAGGTGCCTTTCACGCCCGACGGCTTGGCTTTGTTGATCGCGTCGATGAAAGCGACGATGTTTTCCACCAGCGCTTTATCGGCGAAGGACGCCTTACCCACACCGGCGTGGATGATACCGGCCTTTTCCGCGCGGAATTCGATCGCGCCGGCCTTGGCGGTTTCAACGGCGGATTTTACATCCATCGTCACCGTGCCCAGTTTCGGGTTCGGCATCAGGCCGCGAGGGCCGAGGACTTTACCGAGACGGCCCAGCAGCGGCATCATGTCCGGGGTCGCGATGCAGCGGTCGAAGTTGATTTCGCCCTTCTGCACTTTTTCCGCCAGATCTTCCGCGCCGACGATGTCGGCACCGGCTTTCAGGGCTTCTTCCGCTTTCGCGTCTTTCGCGAACACGGCGACGCGCAGCTTCGCGCCCGTGCCGTGCGGCAGGGACACCATGCCGCGCACGGCCTGGTCGGCGTGACGCGGATCGATGCCGAGGTTCAGCGCGATTTCGATGGTTTCATCGAATTTACGCACTTTCGCGGCGTCTTTCAGCAGCGCCACGGCTTCTTCCACGCCGTACAGTTTCGTACGGTCGACTTTCGCGCTGATCGCTTTGGTTTTCTTACCGATAAAAGCCATGATCTTAGCCCTCCCTTACTTCGAGGCCCATGGAACGTGCAGAACCCGCAAGGATCTTCACGGCGGCGTCGAGGTCGTTTGCGTTCATGTCCACGATTTTCTGTTCGGCGATTTCACGCAGCTGCTTCGTCGTGATATGGCCGACGATGTCGCGTCCGGGCAGTTTGGAACCGCTCTTGAGCTTGATCGCTTCCTTGATCCAGTAGGTGTTCGGCGGCTGCTTCATGATGAAGGTGAAGGAACGGTCTTCGTGAACCGTGATCACCACAGGAATCGGCATCCCCTTGGTCATTTTTTCCGTTTTGGCGTTGAAAGCCTTGCAGAATTCCATGATGTTGACGCCGTGCTGGCCCAATGCGGGACCGATCGGCGGTGACGGGTTCGCGGAACCCGCCGGGATAATCAGATTGATATATCCGGTAATTTTCTTTGCCATGTTAACCTCCAGAAACAAAGAAAGAGGCTCGTGGTGCGGCGGCTGAATGGACTTCAGGCTTTCAGCACGGCCTTCCACAATATCCCCCGGAACCATTCCGGAAGACGCGGCAAACTAGCGATTTGAGAGGGGGATTGCAAGGAAAATCGGCCTAAAAGCAGCCGGTTTCAAGGAACAGGCCTGCTCAGTCATTCCGTCAGCGCAAAGCCGGGGGGTATAGGGACTTTCAGGGGCGGGCCTGAAGATTAATTCATGAACACGGCGTACACGACGATCACGACGACCCTTGCACAAGCCCGTCATCCCGAGCGCAGCCGAGGGATCTGACCCGGTTTAAACTTGATAAGATCCCTCG
>CAKTCH010000082.1 GCA_934538895.1 uncultured Alphaproteobacteria bacterium | reverse complement strand
TGGTACAGCGTCGATTCGCACGATATCGCCCTTGCCGTCAACATGCCGGACTTCCCCGACACGGTGTTCTACGCCGAAACGCAGGAACCTGAACCGGAAGGGATGTATCCGGTGATGACGCAAAACCGCGTCATGCTGCGGAACAATCATCTGCAATATGCCGTGTTCTGGTTCGCCATGGCCGCGATCTTCGCGGGCCTGCCGTTGTTTTACGCTTTCTGGCCCGCGCGCCGCATAAAGGAGGAATGATGGCCGTCCTGTTTCGCCCGGTATTCGATTACGATGAACGCGATTGGTTGCCCGCTCTGAAAAAGGAGCTGACAAAATTTGATCTTCGCGTCGCGCCCGACACGGGCAACCCCGAAGACGTTCATTATCTGGTCGGCTGGAAACTTTTCGAAGGTGATAAGGACAGGTGGCCAAATCTGAAAGCCGTCCTGCCCTTAAGCACCGGTGTCGATCGTTTCATGAACCATCCCGACTTCCCCCGGAACGCAAAACTGGTGCGCATGATCGAACCGGGCCTCAATCAGGGCATGGCCGAATATGTGGCGGGTTTCGTCTTGCGCTTTCACCGGGAGCATGACCGCTGGCAGCACGCGCAAACGCAGAAGAACTGGCGTCACGATATCCCGAAAACGGCGCATCAGCGCACCATCGGCTTCATGGGCCTCGGCAACCTGGCGCACAGCTGCGTCGCCATGCTGAAACCGTTCGGCTTCAAGATGCGCGGCTGGAGCCGCAACGCGAAAATCATAGAGGGGATAGAAACGTTTCATGGCACCGGCCAGCTCAGAGCGTTCCTGAAAGAATGTGAAATCCTGATTTGCCTGCTGCCGCTGACGCCCGAGACCGAAAATATTTTGAACCGGGAAACGCTCTCGGGGCTTCCGCGCGGCGCGTGCCTTATCAATCCGGCACGGGGCCGGGAACTGATCGATGAAGATCTGCTCGCGCTGCTGGAGGAAGGCCATCTGCAATATGCCGCGCTCGACGTGTTCCGCAAGGAGCCGCTGCCCGCGGAACATCCTTTCTGGAATCATCCGCGCATTCATGTGACCCCGCATATCGCCGCCGTCACCGTCCCGCAAACCGGCGCACAGGCCCTGCGCAAGGCCATAGAAACGATGGAAGCCGGAGGAATCCCCCCCGGCCTCGTCGATCCCGCTAAAGGATATTGATGGATTAGTTGACCGCCGCCTGGGAAACGCTGGCCATTTTCATGCCGCGCGTCAAAGAAGCGAACTGGCTGTCGATCCTGCGGATCTGGTCCTTGAAATGTGCCAGCTCCGTGCCTTTAAGGCTCTCGCCCTGCTGGGTCTTCATATTACGCGGGTTGACCTGCACGCCGTTTTCAATGACTTCGAAATGCAGATGCGGACCTGTGGAACGGCCCGTGGTACCGACATAGCCGATCACCTGCCCCTGCTTCACGCGCGTACCCGGCGTGATACCCTTGGCAAAGCGACTCATGTGCGCATACGCGGTTTTGGTTGCGCCGTTGTGGCGGATGCTGACATAGTTGCCGTAGGAGCTGAAACGGCCCGCTCTTTCAATCGTGCCGTCGCCGGCGGCATAGATCGGCGTGCCGGTCGGCGCCGCGAAATCCATCCCCTTATGCATCTTGGTATTGCCCAGAACCGGGTGGCGGCGCACGCCGAAGCCCGAGGAAATACGCGCGCCGTCGATAGGCGTTTTCATCAGCGCCTTACGCATACTTTTGCCGTCTTCGGTAAAGAAATCGACACGGCCATCTTTGGTTTCATAACGGTAAGCAGTCTTCACCACACCGCCCACATTGATCCGGGCCATTAAAATATCGCCGGTTTTCACCTGGCGACCGTCTTCCGTTTCATATTGTTCATAGAGTACTTCCATGCTGTCGCCACGGCGCACATCGCGCTGGAAATCGACGTCATAGGAATAAACGCGGATGGCATCGGCCACCACGGCGCGCGGCAGGCCAGCCTTCAGCGCGGAACCGTAAAGCGAAGTCTCGATATCGGCCCGCCGGGCCTCCACTTTTCTCAGTATCTCTTTTTCATCGATTTCAGCCTTGAAACCGAGCGCGGAATCGTCGCGGCTCAGATTCACGCTGCGCACGGCGTCGATCTCCATGGCAAGAGAAGCCAGTTGCGCCCCCGCGGCGTCTTCGGCGCGGTCATAGCGCAAGCGAACCGTCTGGCCCAGCTTCAATGCGCGCGGGTCGTAATGCTTCTTTATCACCTCGGCGGCGTTATGCACTTCCACCGGACTCAGCCCGGCGCGCTGCAACACTTCTCCGAATGTGTCGCCCTTGCCGATCTTGATGATTTCTTCATGCGGAGCGTCAGGATCGGCAATCTCTTCCTGCGCGGCTGTCGCCAGCGCGGCGTATTCCGCCGAAGCCTGCGCCACGGTATCCGTTTCCTCGTCACGCTTGTAACGTTGCAGGCGCTTTTGCGCCGCCGCCAGGCGTTCGATCGCTACAGGATCGTGCTGTCCGTTTACCACTTCCAGGGCCGCGCCGCTGGCCGGTTCAACCGACGCCAGTTGCTGCATCCGCCCATGGGACGTGCCATGTGCCACGATATCGGCGGCATTCATGGTCGCAATACCGCCGGCGGTCAGCAACAGCATGGCCGTCGTCGCGCCGGAGAGCAGGACGCGCAGACGCAAATGCCCCTCGCGTGTCAGCACATGGCGGTGCCGCACCGGCACATAGCCATTCAGCTTGTTGAGTAAAGCCTGCCAGTCAGGCGTAGAATGCGGGGAAAATCGACAATAAGTCATTCAATAAGATACTGCGTTGTTACTTCCAAGCGTCGTCTATTGTTCTTTCAGGTCCCGGACAGCTCTTAATAAAACATTACTGTCTGACTAATCGTACACGGGACTGTGAATGGTTAGCATAGCAAAATAGCGGCTGCAACTATGATTTTCCGTAATGCAATGAAATATCAGAGGATATTAACTTAACTTATGAGAATAATGGCGCTTTTCCGCCGTTTCTCAACCCACTTCCCTGTAATTTTTTGCAAAACGGCGTGATCGATACATCCTTGAAAAAAGCCCGGTTAAACCCCGCAAGCCCTGTTAATGGCATCATGCGCCGCCCCCGAACCCTTCAAACTAAAAGTGTCGGTGGTCGCCGTGCCGCGAGAAGACGTGCCGGTTACAACCAAAGATGACCCTTTGCGCAGGCTCTCGGCGATCATGTTGTCGGTATTGGCATCAGGCGCCCACGCGGTTTCGCCCTGCGTGAACAGGCCGAATTTCTTCTCGCCGATTTTCAGCAGCGCCTCGCTCTTGGGCTGATAATCATAACCGGCGTTGTAGCTGAAAACGTTTTTGGTGCCCTCCGCCGGGCGGTGAGTAATCACCGCGTAGATTTTGCCACGCACTTTATAAGCGCCCTGATCCTTGGTCGGTTCCGCAAGCATGTAGCAAACCTTGCCGCCTTCCTCCTCCATCTCCCAGCTTTGCCACGCGCCGAACTCCCCGAGCAGGCGGGTTTCGGCGGCATGGGCGGCAGACATCGGCAGGGACAGGGCCACGGCACAAAAGAAAGGCAAGGCGGTACGAAGAAGCATGGGATTTTCCTTATTCTGAAGACGAACAAGCAAGACGTATATAAGTATAGCGCCCCTGTTCGTCCCGGAAAACCCGAAAAGGCGCGGGCGGACGCTATTTATCTATTGTTCTCTGGCTTTGCGGCGTGAGAAAGGCGTCTTGCGGCGCGGCGGCACGGGGGCCAGCGCTTCCATATCGGGGCCGCCCGTCCTGACCGGGCGGTCGGGAAAACGGTTGTTCGAGATCAGCCGGTCATACATGACGATCGCCCCGGCGACACCCACATTGACGCAAAACTTCATCGGAATTTTAATCACGAAATCGCATAGGGCGGTCAGTTCCGGCGACAGGCTGCCCATTTCCGGCCCCAGCACATAGGCCGCGCGGGCCGGATGGCGAAAACTCGGCAACGCGATGGACTCGTCCGTCAGTTCCACCCCCACCAGCGTGCAACCACCCGGCAGCATCAGTTCACCGACGCTGGCATATTCATAGTAAGGCATATGGTCGAACGCCCCCGACGTATCGGAAACGCGGAACCCCCCGACATCCAGCCCCGGCGCGATGGTGAAGAAAAAACTGCCCCCGAACGCGTGGGTGGTGCGCAGCAGGCTGCCGATATTGCCTTCCTTGCTGATCCCCTGGACGCCGACGCCGAAATAACCGCGTTTCATGCTCATATCGTTCATGCCCCGGCGCTATCTCCTGATCGCCGTGCTCAGGCGGTCAAGCGCATCCTCTAGGCGCGGTTTCGACACCGCGAAACACAGCCGCATGTAATCGCAGCCGACCTTGCCGAAGGCGCAGCCCGGCGCCATGGATAGCGACACTTCATCGATCAGGCGGCGCGCAAAGGCCAGGCTGTCCGGTTCGCCGTCCACCTTGAAGAAACTGTAAAAGGTCGCCGCCGGCTTGTCCGCCTCGATGCGGTTGGTCGCGCGGAACGCCTCATGCACCAGATCGCGGTTCGCCCGCCATAACGCCATCTGCTCCTGGATGAACGGTTCTCCATGACGCAAGGCCTCGACGCCGCCGAACTGCGTGAAACTGGGCGGGCCCATATTGTCGTAGATGGCGATATCGCGAATAACGCTTTCGGCGGCGGCGGGGCCGACGATCCACCCCAGACGCCAGCCCGTCATCGCCCAGTTTTTCGAAAAGCTGTTGACGATAAAAAGCTTGTCGTCCGGCGCCGCTACTTCCAGAAAGCTCGGCGCATGTGAAATGTCATAGGTGGTGCGCGCATAAACCTCGTCGGAGAGAATCCAGATATCCCGCGCCCGCGCGAACGCCAGCACCGCGCGCATTTCCTCGCGCGTCATCACCCAGCCCGCCGGGTTCGAAGGCGACGTAATCAGCATCACGCGCGTCTTCGACGTGCAGGCGTCGAACAGCTGATCGAGATCGAGATGCCAGCTTCCCCCCTCATAACGCAGCGGCACCTCGCGCACATGCGCCTCCGCCAGCTCCACCGCGCCCAGCAGGTTCTTCCAGATCGGCGTCACCGCCACCGCTTCATCGTCCTCGTCCAGAATCGCCGTCAGCGCCAGATGCATGGCCGTCGTCCCCGACCCGGTCACGAACACGCGGTGCGATGGCAGATCGACCCCGTGCAGACGCGCATAATATGTGGCGATTTCCTGACGCAATTCCTCATGGCCGAGCACCGGACCATAGAACGTCTTGCCCGCCATCATCGCTTTCTCGACCGCCCGGATGATGAATTCCGGAGTCGCCAGATCGCCCTCGCCCTGCCCCAGCGACAGCACGCCCGCCTTACGGCGGCCATAACGCACGATCTCCGCCCCCGCGTTGGGAGAGAGATTCTCAACGATATGACGCAATTTCAAATCGAAAACCGGCTCCATGCCGCACACCTTTATAGGCTAAAAAATAATAACTTCCTGAAATATATAGAAAAAAGCAATAGTTTTTTCCAGAAAATAATCAGCACCCATCTCTATATAATCTTGCGTATGATACGGCAGGATGTTCAAAGAGGGATGTACGCCGCCAATCCTTCAATAAGCCGCGCTTGTCGACAAATGCGGGGAACTGTGCGTTCACGGATAGATGCAGCATTCATATTAAACATCCCGGAAAGGGATAGGTCGCGCACGTAAGACGCATAATAACGCAAAGCCGTTTGATCAATCTGATCGGGATCGATCAGCACGTCAGCACGGCACGGCCCGCTTTTTCGCGCGTTCAGCCAATCACGGCAAGCCGCGAACAACCCCCGCAACGAGCCTTCTGCGGATAGCGCCGAAAAACTTTCAGCATCTGGATGAGTAAGGCAAACCAGCGTCGCGACCGCATCCGCCGACCTTTCAGTAAGAATAGTGAGATCCACATGCTCTTCGCTGGTGGCATCTGACGGGAAAGCATAACGTACACCCGCCATGGAAGGCACATTCAGCAAACCCGCGGCATCCTGCATAATATGGGCCATCTCATGGGCCAGAATGAACGGACCCAAGCCATCGGACCAAACCTGCTGGTCGGAAGATAATAAGATCAACCCACCATCTCCCACAGCTTGCCCGGCGGGGATAGCAAGCCCGTAATACGGCAGGTCGTTAATCAGCGCAACTCTACAATCCTGTAACCCGCAGGTCTGCATCAGCACCTCACCGACAGAAGAAGCACCTGTCATACGCACGAGTGCGCGCAACGCCACCGGCGCACCTGACATAGCCGTTTGCAACTCAGCAAGCCGCCAAGCATGTTGTGCATGAATATCTGGATTATATTCCCATTGCATCCCGCACCATATAACATACTTTTTATTATGTCAATATAAAGCCGTTGAATACTACGTCTCTAATAAAACAACTGCTAATTCGATAACTCGCTCAAACCTTTATAAAGAGACAGCGCTTCCGGATTGGCCAGCGCCTCGACATTCTTCACTGGGCGACCATGGATGACCTCCCGCACCGCCAATTCGACGATCTTGTTGGATTTGGTGCGGGGGATGTCGTCAACCTGAATGATTTTGGCCGGGACGTGACGTGGCGAAGCACCCGCGCGGATCTGTTTCCGGATACGGTCCCTCACATCGTCGGTCAGCAGCTGGCCTTCCTTCATGCGCACGAACAGGATGACGCGCACGTCGTTATCCCAGTCCTGTCCCACGGCGATCGACTCGAACACTTCCGGAACCTGTTCGACCTGACGGTAAATCTCCGCCGTGCCGATCCGCACCCCGCCGGGATTGAGCGTCGCGTCGGAACGGCCATGGATGATAAAGCCGCCCCCTCCATGATGGTGCGCGGTGCGCTCGATCCAGTCGCCATGGCACCAGATATTATCGAAGCGCTCGAAATAGGCGGCCTTATACCGCGCGCCGTCCTCATC
>CAKTCH010000081.1 GCA_934538895.1 uncultured Alphaproteobacteria bacterium | reverse complement strand
GCATAGAGGCTCGCGTCGAAGAACGCCCAGAAGAACGCAACGAAGAACATAACTTCGGAAGCGATAAAAAGGGCCATGCCGTAGCGCAGGCCGATTTCGGCGATTTTGGTATGGACGCGTTCGATCACGGATTCATGGATGACATCCTTCCACCAGAAGAACATCACGGCGGCGACGGATGCCAGGCCGGGGAAAATGCCCCAGATGCCCGTGACCTTATGCATGAACATGACCATGCCCGCCGCCAGCAGCGCGCCCGCGAAGGCACCCGCCATCGGCCAGATGCTCGGGCGGACGATATGATAAGGGTGGGGTTTGCCCGTGGTGCCGTATTCGATCTTCTCAGACATGATATTCCTTACGCGGATACAATAGTTTAGTTAGATGTTGCCGGAGACTGTTTAGCAGAATCCGGGGCATTGTAAAAGGCTTCCAGCGCGCGTTCAAGGCTGGCGCTGTCCAGCGGGTAGAAAGTGTAGGACAGGGTGATGGTGGAAATATCTTCCATATCTTCGTCTGTGGCGAAGGCGGGGTCTATAAAAAACAAAACCGGCATGTGAGCGGTCTTTTGCGGCCCGATAATTTGTTCCTGAAAGCAGAAACATTCTATCTTACGGAAATACTTCCCAGCTTTTGGGGGTGTGACGTTGAAAACTGCCGTGCCGCCGGATGTCCGGTTCGACCAGTTGCGGGCGGTATAGGTGACCAGCGTTTGCTGCGCCACTTTCGTTTTTACATATTTTTCCCCCGCCCTGAATTCCCATGGCAGGTTACCGTCGGTATCGGTGTTGAAGCGCACGGTGATGTCGCGGTCGATGATGTGGTCGGGCGCTTTGTCGGCGGTCATGGTGGTGCCGCCAAAGCCGGTCACGCGGCAGAACAGGTCATACAGCGGGACGGCTGCAAAAGACAATCCTACCATCGCCACGACGGCCACCAGCACCATCATTCCGGCGCGGCGGTTGCGGGTGTTCAGATTGTCGGGTGACGGGGACATGGCGCGGACCTATGGCGCGGCAGCGGGCTTGTCGGCGCGCGCGCAATCCCTGGAAAGATATTCCTTACGTACGGAATCCATGGCGGCCTGATGGGTAGCGCCCGCCGTTTTGTATTGCGCGGCGGTATCGTCGCTTTTCTTTTTATAAGCCTGCCCGGCGCCTGCATAATCGGCGGCGGCCTGGGCCGATACGGTTTTGTACGTCTCGGCTCCGGCTTGTAATTGCGCCGCGTAATTGTTGGTTTTTTCGCGGTAGAGCTGCGCTTCGTTTTTCAGTTGCGCCGCATAAACCCGCGATTTGTCAGCGTAGGCCGCGCGTTCGCCACTGAACAGGCTATGGGGACCGGCCATGCAGGGGGGGGCGCCTTCTTCGGCGGCGCGGGCGGGTTGCAAGGCAACGATCAGCAGCAGCAACAGCAGCAGCGGAATCAGGCAGGAAATGGAAATACGCATCGGTTTACAGGGTGTCGCGGTGGTTGCCATAGGTTATTGACCGCCTCCCATTTTGACCATCGCGATTGCCGCGATCATCAAAGACCATCCCAGTACCAGTGCAAGAACCATCAGGTTCTTTTTGCGTTTCTTTTTATGCAGTTCATCAAGCGGCATCGATCATCAAAGCCAGAAAAAGGGCGAACAAATAAAAGACCGAATAACCGAACATCAGGCGCGCGCTTTTCAGCGTTTCATCATGCAGCACTCTTACGGCGGTGAAAACGAAGAAACCGCTCAATAACAATGCCGCCGTGCCGTAAATCCAGCCGGTCAACCCCAGCATAGAGGGGGCCACCGTCACAGGCAAGAGAATGAGCGTATAAAGCAGCATTTGCCATTTGGTGGTTTTAGCGCCGGCGACGGCGGGCAGCATCGGCACGCCCGCTTTTTTATAATCCTCGCAGGCGAAAAGGGAGAGCGCCCAGAAATGAGGCGGCGTCCAAAGGAAAATAATCAGGAACAGCAGAAGCGGCAGCCATGTCACGTCGCCCGTCACGCAGGCCCAGCCGATCATCGGCGGGAAAGCCCCCGCCGCACCGCCGATGACGATATTCTGCGGCGTGCTGCGCTTCAGCCACATTGTGTAAATGACGGCATAGAAAAAAGTCGCAAAAGCGAGGATTCCGGCGGCGACCCAGTTGAGGGCGATTCCCATGGTCAGCACCGCGGCCACAGTCATGAACAGGGCGAAAGCGAGCGCTTCGCTCGGTTCGACCCGGCCTGCCGGAATGGGGCGGTTTCTGGTGCGTTTCATGACGCTGTCGATATCGCGGTCGTACCACATATTAACGGCCCCGGCGGCGCCCGCGCCCAAGGCTAGTGTGATTATGGCTACTATAATCAGGAGCGGATGCAAGGCACTAAAGCCGGGGGCGACCCACATGCCCGCAAAGCCGGTGAAAACCACCAGACTCATGACCCGGGGCTTCAACAGCGCCCAGAAATCGCTGACCCGGCTTTCCTGCGCGGTGGCGGGCGCGGGCGGGTTGGCAATATCATATACGGGAGTGAAATCAGTCATACCGGGCCATCTTTATCATGGAAACGCTGTTTTAGTAGATTTCCGCCGCGGCTGCAAATTTTTGATGTTTTGACAAAAGCGCGGGGTATGTTAAGGCTTTTCATAAGCTAAAAAAAATTAATACAGGGAAGTACCACATGTCTGATGCCCGTCGCATTGCCGACCAGTTTTTCTTTGCCGACACGGGGATGGACCCGGACCGCGTGACCGGAGTCGTCACCAGCACGCTGGCCAAAGCCGACGGCGGTGAATTGTTCATCCAGCGTCAGGTGGGCAAGTTGGCCAGCTTTTCCGATGGCCGCCTGGTTTCCTGCGCGCCGCCCTCGCTGGATCAGGGTTTCGGTTTTCGCTACATCTCGGGCGAATCGGCGTCTTATGCGCATTCGTCGGATTTGAGCGAAGCGAACATCAAAAAGCTGGCGCACGCGACCAGGGCGATACGCAATTATGCGCCTTCCGCAGGCCGGGTGCTGGTGCCTTCGGATCTGGCGGCCACACGTTTTTATACGGCGGACAACCCGCTCGATGATATCGCCGACGCCGACCGCATCAAGCTTCTGGAGGATGTCGATGCCTATGCGCGTGCCGCCGACCCGCGCGTGACTCAGGTATCCGCCCATGTGGCGACCGCCTGGAACGTAATGACGATCATACGCCATGACGGCAAGCGTTTTGACGATGTGCGCCCCATGGCACAGTTCACTGTCAGCGTCATCGTCAAGGAGGGCGAGCGCAAGGAAGAGGGTTCTGCCTCCGTGGGCCGCCGCATGATCCTGAGCGACATATTCGCCGGCCATTCATGGAAGCGTTGCGTTGATGACGCGCTGTACAGGGCGACAACCAATCTGCGCGCCATGCCGGCGCCGTCCGGCGATCTTCCGGTCGTGCTGGGGAATGGCTGGGCCGCCGTGATGCTTCATGAATCGGTGGGGCATGGGCTTGAGGGCGACTCCGCCCGCAAGGGCGCTTCCGTCTATGCCGGGCTGGTGGGGCAGAAGGTGGCTTCCGATATCGTCACCATCATCGATCAGGGCAATATCGCCGGTGAGCGCGGCAGTCTGCATTTTGACGATGAAGGCGTGCCCACGCAGAAGACCGTTCTGATCGAAAACGGTATACTGAAAGGCTTCATGCAGGATACGATGAGCGCCCGTTTCGCGGGCGTGGCCCCGACAGGCAATGGCCGCCGCGAGAATTACCGCTGCCAGCCCATAACGCGCATGACCACGACATTCATGGCGCCGGGTGCGTCCGATCCTGCCGAGATCATCGAATCGGTGAAGGACGGCATATACGCCGTGCAATTCGCGGGCGGCGCGGTCGATACGGTTTCCGGCGATTACGAATTCTCGCCTACGCTGGCCTTCCGCATTCGCGATGGCAAGGTCGCGGAGCCGATCAATAACCTGGTCCTTACCGGCAATGGTCCGCGGTCGATGCGTGAGGTTGTAATGGTGGGGAACGATCTGGCACTGGGCACCACGGGCATGTGCGGCAAGGCGGGCCAGAGCGTGCCTGTCGGCGTGGGGCAGCCCACCGTGAAGATGCGCGGCATCAAGGTGGGCGGCTCACAGCCTTCCTGACGAATAGCAAATAACATTCCAGAACAGGTTTTAAAATCATGGCACGCAAAGAAATTCAGGATATTCACGATACGCTGCAACAGGCATTGGATCTGATGAAGAAAGAGGGGGCGGATTACGCCGAAGCATCGTTCTCAACGCTTCAGGAAAGGCAAGTGAAGGTACGTCATGGCGTGGTCGAAAGCCTTGAAGCATCCAGGCCGATGGGGATCAGCCTTTCCCTGCGCATCGGCGACAAATCGGAATCGATTAGTTTGTGCTCGCGCAGCCTGGCCGATCTCCGGGACTCCGTCGTGCAACTGGCTTCGGCGACGCGGCGGATGCCGGATAATCCTTATGACCGCCCGCTTGAAACCGCCCGGATTTCACCTGTGCGGGATAATCGTTCGCTTGACCTGATCGATCGCACGCGGGTATCGCTGGCGACGCTGATCGAAGATGCGCGCGCGATGGAAGCCGCCGCTCTGGCGGTGCCGGGCGTATCGCTGTCCCATGGCGGTTCCTCGGGCTGGTACAGGGCCTTGTTCGTCAATCTCGATAGCCGCGGTCACCAGTTCGTCAGCGAAAGCACGGGTTTTTCGCGCAGGGTCGCGGTTATCGCGCGCACGGCGCAGGACCAGCGTATAAACGGTGAGCACAGCAGCGCCGTTTATTATACGGATTTGATGGATGTGGAAGATATCGGGCGCGAAGCGGGTATTCAGGCCGTGCAGGCCCTTAACCCGACGGCGGCGGCCGCGGGAAATATGCCCGTGGTTTTCCATCCGGATATAGGAACGTCCCTGCTGGCGCATTGCGCGGCGGCGATCAATGGTCGCGGCGCGCGCATGAAAAGCTCTTTCCTGTGCGATGCGATGGATGATGCCGTGTTCGCGCCGGGGATTACCGTATGCGACGATCCGCACCTGCCGCGCGGTATGGACTCCACGCGTTTTTCCAATTCCGGCATGGCGACAAAACCCATGACGGTTATTGAAAAAGGCGTGCTCAGGACATGGTTTATGGGGCTGGAGGACGCGCGCCGCCTCGGGCTTGAGAATGCCGCGCATGTTCGCGGCCATACCAACCTGACCATCGAGCCGGGCGCGCTTACGCCTGACGAGCTTGTGGCGGATATCAAGGACGGCCTGTACGTTACGGGGCTGATGGGGCAGGGTGTTGACCTGACGAACGGCCAGTATAGCCGTGCCGCTCATGGTTTCCGGATAAAGGACGGGCGGATCGATTATAGCCACCCGATTGCTAATGTTTCAATTTCGTCCAATCTCAAGAAGATGTTTATGAATATGAGCGCGGCGAACGACCTGAACCGGCTGCGCGGCAAGGTTTCCGTTCCCACGCTGCGCGTTGACGGCATGAGCGTCGCCTGATGCCGGCAGCCGGCCATGAAAAACCCCGCCAGTGGCGGGGTTTTTATTATTTTGCCAGCTGGCCGATCCTGTTAATTGATCTTGGGCTGGATTTCGAACTGGTGGAACGGCGGCGGGCTGGGCAGC
Source organism: uncultured Alphaproteobacteria bacterium (assembly GCA_934538895.1). GTDB lineage: Bacteria > Pseudomonadota > Alphaproteobacteria > Micavibrionales > Micavibrionaceae > Micavibrio_C. The sequence goes on along the minus strand of CAKTCH010000081.1, from coordinate 1,343 downwards.
GTCCATTCCAGCGTCATGACCTGCGGTTCGACGTTCCAGTAATTGCCGCTCACTTTTTTACCGCGCGTCAAAGTGTAGAACACGATGAAGAGGAACAGCAGCGTGGCGGCGCCTGTCAGGTAAGCGCCGTAAGACGATACCATGTTCCAGCCGTGCAGGGCGTCCGGGTAATCCGGGTAGCGGCGCGGCATCCCGGCCAGACCGAGGAAGTGCTGCGGAAAGAAAATCATGTTCACGCCCACGAAGGTCATGAAGAAATGCAGCTTGGCAAGGAACTCCGGATACTGGCGGCCCGACATCTTGCCGATCCAGTAATAGAAGCCCGCGAACAGCGCGAACACCGCGCCGAGCGACAGAACGTAGTGGAAGTGCGCCACGACGTAGTAGGTGTCGTGCAGGGCAATATCCATACCGGCGTTGGCCAGCACCACGCCTGTCACGCCGCCGACGGTAAACAGGAAGATGAAGCCCAGCGCCCATAGCATCGGTGCCGCGAAGCGGATGGAGCCGCCCCACATCGTTGCGATCCATGAGAAGATCTTGACGCCCGTGGGCACCGCGATGATCAGCGTGGCGGCGGTGAAGTAGGCGCGGGTATTCACGTCCATGCCGACAGTGAACATATGGTGCGCCCATACGATGAAACCGACGACGCCGATGGCCACCATGGCGTAAGCCATGCCCAGATAGCCGAAGACCGGCTTTTTGGAGAAGGTGGCGACGATATGGCTGATGATGCCGAAGGCCGGCAGGATCATGATGTAGACTTCCGGGTGGCCGAAGAACCAGAACAGGTGCTGGTACAGGATCGGGTCGCCGCCTTTATCCGGCACGAAGAAGCCGGTACCGAAATTGCGGTCGGTCAGCAACATGGTGATGGCGCCGCCCAGTACCGGCAGGGAGAGAACCAGCATGAAGGACGTGACGAGCATACCCCAGCAGAAAAGCGGCATTTTGTGCAGCGTCATGCCGGGAGCGCGCATGTTGAAGATGGTGGCGATGAAATTGGCTGCGCCGAGAATCGAGCTGGCGCCCGCCAGGTGCAGCGAGAAGATCGCCAGATCGACGGAGGCGCCGGGGTGCCCGACGATGCTGGCAAGCGGTGGATACACCGTCCAGCCTGTGCCGGGGCCTGCGCCCACAACCACGGAGGAAAGCAGCAGCAGGAACGCCGTTACTATCAGCCAGAACGAAATATTGTTCAGGCGCGGGAAGGCCATGTCCGGTGCGCCGATCAGGAGCGGCACGAACCAGTTGCCGAAACCACCGATCAGGCCGGGCATCACCACGAAGAACACCATGATCAGGCCATGCGCGGTGATCCAGACGTTCCACATCTGGCC
>CAKTCH010000080.1 GCA_934538895.1 uncultured Alphaproteobacteria bacterium | reverse complement strand
TTGAAAACGGCATATCGCGCAGGAACAACGTCAATATGCCGCCCGATATGGCCAGTGGCACGCCGCTGAAAACCAGTACGGCCTGCCTTGCCGAGCCGAGCGCGGTAAACAGCATCATAAAAATCAGGAAGAAGCAGGCCGGGACGACGATCATCAAACGATCGCGCGCCGCGGTCAGATTTTCAAACTGCCCGCCCCAGTCCAGCCAATAGCCGGAGGGGATTTTGACTTGTGCCGCTATCGCGTCCTGTGCTTCGCCCACGAATGAGCCTATATCACGGCCCCGGACGTTTGCCTGCACCACGACGCGCCGCTTGCCGTTTTCACGGCTGATCTGGTTCGGCCCTTCGGATTGGCGGAAGGTTGCGACTTCCTTCAACGGGACGAATGCGCCGCCCTCGCCGTCCTCATGCGGTACGGGAACGGGCAGGTTTTCCAGCGCGGCTATATCCTGCCGCATGGTTTCGGGCAGGCGCACGACAATCGGGAAACGCCGGTCGCCTTCAAAGATAAGTCCGGCCTCGCGCCCGCCGACCGCCGCCGCGATCAAATCCAGTATATCGCCTATATTCAGGCCATAACGGGCTATCGCTTCGCGGTTCAGGCCGATATCGAGCATGGGAAGGCCGGATGTCTGTTCGACCTTTACGTCCACCGCGCCCGGTATTTTTCGCAAGACACCCGCAATTTTATTTGCGGTGCCGGTCATGGATTCAAAATCGTCCCCGTATACTTTCACGGCAACGTCGCTTCGCACCCCGGCGATCAATTCATTGAAGCGCATTTGTATAGGCTGCGTGTATTCATAGTTATTGCCCGGAATCCGGTTGACGATCTGGGCCAGTTTCGTAATAAAATCCGCCTTGGTGATGGATTTATCCGGCCATTCGCTTTGCGGCTTCAGAATGACGAACGTATCCGATACGTTCGGTGGCATGGGATCGGCGGCCATTTCCGCCGTGCCGGTTTTGGAGAAAACAAATTCCACTTCCGGCAAGGCGCTAATGGCTTTCTCCACCTGTAACTGCATGGCGGTGGATTCGGATATGCCGGTGCTGGGAATTCGCATGGCGTGCATGGCGATGTCTTTTTCATCGAGCGTCGGGATGAATTCCTGGCCGAGCCGCGTACCGAGCAGCATTGAGAAAATAAAAAACACAGCAGCGGCGAGAATGACCGTTTTCGGCCTGTCCAAGGACCAGTTAAGCAACGGCGTGTATCCTGATTTTGCCCTGGCAATAATCCGATTTTCCTTTTCCTCAACCTTGCCCTTGATGCAAAGCGCTATCATGGCCGGAACGAAGGTGAGCGAGAGGATAAGCGCGCCGATGAGGGCAATAATCACCGTCATCGCCATAGGCTCGAACATTTTTCCTTCAACGCTGGTGAAGGTCAGCAGCGGGAAATAAACCGTGATGATAATAGCCTGCCCGAAAACGGCGGGCTGAATCATCTGGCGGCTGGCCGCCATGACTTCCTCAAGCCGTTCGCCCAGCGTCAAAAGACGCCCTTCATGATGCTGGCGTTCGGCCAGCCGCCGGATACAGTTTTCTGTCACGATTACCGCACCGTCCACAATCAGGCCGAAGTCAAGCGCACCAAGGCTCATAAGGTTCGCGCTGATTCCGGCTTTCAACATGCCGATAGCGGTCAATAGCATGGTGATGGGAATGACGAGCGCGGTAATCAGGGCCGCACGGAAATTTCCGAGCAAGAGGAACAAAACGACGATCACCAGAAGCGCGCCTTCGGAAAGGTTCTTTTGCACCGTATGGATAGTGGCGTCCACCAGTTTTGTGCGGTTTAAAACCGTTTTGGCTTTGACGCCTTCGGGCAGGGATTTGTTGATCTCGGCCAGTTTCTTGTCCACCGCCTGCGAAACAATGCGGCTGTTTTCGCCTTTCAGCATCATGGCGGTGCCGACGACGACCTCATGCCCATTTTCGCTGGCGCTTCCGGTGCGCAGCTCGCGGCCAAGGCCGACCGTCGCAACGTCTTTGATATAAATGGGAACGCCGCCGCGCGTGGCCAGAACGACTTTGCCGATTTCCTCCGGCGTTTCCAGGCGGCCCGCCGCGCGCACGACCCAGGCTTCGCCCTTTTGTTCAAGATAGCCCGCGCCGGTGCTGTCATTATTGCGTTCCAATGCTTCAATAACAGCGCTAAAAGAAAGGCCCAATGCGGCCAGCTTTTGTGGATCGGGCTGCACATGATATTGCTGTGCATAGCCGCCGATGGCGTCCACTTCCGCAACGCCCGGCACCGTCTTTAATTGCGGGCGGATCATCCAGTCCTGCACGGTGCGCAGATACATAGCCTTTTCAAAATCGGATTGCAGCCTTATGCCTTCCGGTGTTGTGTAAGGTTCGTCCGGCTTTTCGTACTCGACCGTCCACATATAGATTTCGCCAAGGCCGGTGGATATCGCCCCCATCACAGCCTCCGCGCCGTCCGGCAAATCTGCTTTTGCCGTTGCGAGGCGTTCGTTCACCTGTGCGCGTGCAAAATAAAGATCGACCTTATCCTCGAAAATGACGGTGACTTGTGCAAAGCCGTTACGGGAGATTGAGCGCGTATAGACAAGGCCGGGAATGCCCGCCATTGCCGTTTCAATCGGATAGGTCACTTGCTTTTCGATCTCGAACGGCGAAAGCGAGGGGACTTCCACATTGATCGCCACCTGATTGTTTGTAATGTCGGGAACGGCGTCAATGGGAAGTTTGGTCAACGCGTGCAGGCCATACGCCGCAAAAGCGGCTGTCAGCATGGTAATCAGCAGGCGGTGCGCCAGAGAGAATTTGAGGATTTTTTCAATCATAACCGTTCTTTCAATTCTTAATGTTCATGTCCGGCTTCGGATTTTCCGAGTTCGGCCTTGAGGGTGAAAGTATTCGTGACCGCCACAGGCTCCCCGGCGGCGACGCCGGACAGGATTTCAATATGGCGGCTGTCTTCGCGCCCGGTTGACACCACGCGCTTTTCAAAGCCCTTTCCCGTTCTTACAAAAAGGACCTTCTCGTTTCCGATAGTTTGCAAGGCTTCTTTCGGCACCATGATTTTTATTTCCTGCGCGTTCGTTGCAATGGCGGCATTGGCGAATTCGCCCGGCCTCCATTGCCCGTCAGCATTTTCAAGCTCTATAATGGCCTGGGCGGCACGCGTTTCAGGATCGATTGCCGGGCTTACAAAAATCAGTTTGCCCTGTGCCTTGCCATTGCCGCCGATCACGGTTGCGGTCTGCTCTTCTTTCACAAAGGGAAGATCTCCCGGCGCTATCGCGGTTTCTACCCAGACGACGCTTAAATCCGCGACCGTATAGGCTGAATGCGTGGTGTCCACATATTCGCCCAGCGTCAGTTCACGCGCGATCACGCGGCCCGCGAAAGGCGCTTTCAATTCATGGAATCGCGCATTGCCATTGCTGCCGATTTCGCCCTCATGCCCTAACGCCTGTAATTTCTGGCGCGTCAGATCAAGGCGGATTTGTGCCTCCTGGTGGGCGTTCCTGGCATTGAGATAATCCTGCTCCGCCGTGATTTTCTTGTCCCACAAGCTCTTTTCACGGTTAAAGGTCGTGCGCGCCAATTCCTCGGCGCGTCTGGCAGCCAGAGAATCCGCGATCGCCTCGGCCATTTCGCGGCTTTCGATCAGGGCCATTACTTCACCTTTTTCAACGCTGTCACCTAAATTCTTGCGGCCTTCGGTTACGGTGCCACCGACTTTGGGAACGATTTGCGCCATGCGGTCGGCAGCGGCAACGATCTTGCCCGGCACCGTCACTTCGCGGGCCAAGGTTCCCGGCCCGGCGGGGGCGACCTTGATGCCGGTTGCCGTTATCTGCGCCGCGCTCAGGGACACAATGCCTTCGTCGTGTCCTCCTTCGCTGGCGTGCTCATGCCCGTCGTCCTCATGGCCGTGGCCGTGTTCTTCCGCGGCATGGCTGGGCGGTATGAATTGTTTGTAAGCGACCGTGCCTATAAGGACGAAAGAGGCCACTCCGGCGATCAGCAAGGTTTTAAATTTCATTCTTTTCATGGTTTTATTCCTTATGGGTTTCGTGGGCGTGTTGCGCTGTCATGCGTTCAATGGTGGCGCGGGCGCGGTGGTAATCAAGGGTGGCGGCATTCGCCTGTCTTCGTGCCTGAAACAAGGTGCGCTGCACGTCCAAAACTTCGAGATAGCCGAATTTTCCGGCGTCATAGCCTTGCCGTGCAAAAGAAAATGTTTCTTCAGCACCCGGTAAAATAGAATTGCTTAAGGTCGTGGCTTCGCGGTATGCGCTTACGAATTCCTCATAATGCGCGGCAAGTTGCGCTTCCAGGGACAGCCGACCGCCGCGTTGTTCCAGCTTTGCGGCGCTCAATTCGTGGCCTGCGCGCTCAATCCCGGCACGGTTTAGATTGAAAACCGGCAGGGGAAAGGAAACGCCCGCGGTAAATGCCTGATTGTCGTTTTCCCTGTATTGCCGGACACCCAAGGCCAGCGTGGGATCGGGAAAAGCATTTGCCCTTTCCAGAGACAGGCTTGATTGTGCCTGGGCGACATCGGCTTCGAAACTGCGTGCATCCGGGGTTTGCGGCAGGCGATTCAGATAAACGTCAATCGGTTCCGGCTCCGCCAAGGCGGGCAGGCTTTGCGGGTCGATTTCAAAATCTCCGTTAGCGCCGCCCATCAAGGCTTTCAGGGTTTGTTTTTTAGTATTCAGGGCGCGCCGGGCGCGGTCGAGGGCAATATCGCTGGATGATAATTCGATATGGGCCTTGTCCATCTGGACAGGCGGTTCCTTACCGGCTTCAACTTTCGCCGCCACGCTGTCCATGACTTCGCCCGCCAGCGTGCGCTCTTGCTCGATAACCTCAAGATCGCGCTGCGCCGTAACCGTTTCAGCGTAAGCAACCGTAATGTCGCGGATAAGGTCAAGCCTTGCGGCGTCGCGCGCATAATGGGTTTTTGTTTTTTCAGCCTCGGCCATGCGCACGCGGTTGCCGCGCTTGCCCGGCAACTCTAGCAACTGCGAAACACCATAAGTAATTTCCGCATTGGCTGTCCCGTCATAAGGCCCGTCGCCATAGATATTTTCCGCCTCAATGGAGATTTCCGGATTTGGCAGCGCGCCCGCCTGTGACCGGCTGGCGGTGGCAGCGTCTGCGCGGCTGGCGGATGCTGCCAAAACAGGGGACTTTTCCAGGGCCCACGCAATCGCCTGATCTAGCACAAGCGTATCCGGTTGCGGCGCCGGATGAATAAAGGCGGGGATTTCATTTTTATCGCCGTTCTCTGCTGCCCATGCTGGCAATGTAACGGATAGAAGGAACGCGGCATAAACCGCCTTTTTTATAAACATGGGTTTTATCCTTGTTTGATCGATATGCCAGTGACCGCTTATCCTTGGCGGAACAGCGTTTGGCGGGAAAAGGCCGAAGCCTTAAAGCCCGTTTAGATCAAACAAGGGTTTTGGGAGGGCGGAGCAAAGACGATATATAATCACTAAGCCTGTAAAGATCGGCATAGGCGACGGGCAGGGCCTTCGGTTCTATATTTATCGAGTATAGAGCCTGCCCCAAAAGGGTGTGGAATCCACAGCAATGCAAGCAATCAGCGCATATCTTCGAAGCATGGTCAGGGGCCATCTTGCCGGTCTGATTATCATCGGCCTGCGAATCGACACAATGGCTGTCGTCCTGTTTCTCCATCATGGTTTGAATGGAACAGCCAGAATCAATGGCATTATGCGCGGTGGCAGAAAAACCGCTGAACATAATAGATAGGATGATGGCGAAGACGACAAAGCGCATGGTGAGGAAGGTAACACTCCCCATGTACTTTTGCAAGCCATTGCCATATATGCTTTTTGCAATCTGCCACCACAAGCCTGAGCCGGGCTTGCCGCGCGGCGGTGAAAGCTTGACCGGAGCGGCGGCCTCCCTTAAAAGTAATCCATGTCAGAGCAGCATTTTCATCGTATCGCCATCACGGGCGATCCCGGCAGCGGCAAGAGCACGTTTGCCCGCGCGGTTTCGGAACTGACGGGCTATCGTCTGATTACGACCGGCAATATTTTTCGCACGCTGGCGGCCGAGAAAGGCATCTCGCTTACGGCGCTGAACGAGATGGCGGAATCGCAGGCCGAGATCGATCATCTGGTCGATGATTTCCTCAAGACAATCAATGACCAGAAGGAGCATCTCATCCTTGATTCGCGCATGGCGTGGTTCTTCATCAAGGATGCGCTCAAGATACGCCTGACGGTCGATCTCGATGTCGCGGTCCATCGTATCTTCAAGGACGATGCCGATCTGCGTGAAAAGTTTCCCGACATGCCTACCGCCATGGACGAGGTGGATCGCCGCCGCAAGAGCGAGATCCTGCGCTATAAGGCCTTGTACGGCGTCGATATCGGCGATCCCGTCAATTTCGATCTGGTCATCAACACATCGGAAAAAGCGCCGAAAGACGTGACGCGGGAATTCGAGAAAGCGTTCGAATCTTACAAGGCGAAGCTGACGGCGGCTTGAATGACGCCTTTCCCTTTCAGGACTATTCTTATCACCGGCGCTTCCAGCGGCATCGGCGAGGCGCTGGCGCAGCGTTACGCGCGGGACGGCGTTACGCTGTTGCTGACGGGGCGCGATGAAACGCGCCTGCGGGCCGTTGCGCAGGGCTGCCGCGCAAAAGGTGCGCTGGTAGAAACCTGTCTGATTGATGTAACGGACCGGCACGCTTTTGCCCGCTGGCTGCTGCAAATGGACGATGTGTCGCCGGTCGATCTTGCGATCGCTAATGCCGGCATATCGGGCGGGACGGGTGGCGCTGAAGACGGATCGTGGATCGATGCCGAATACAGAATTTTCGATGTGAACGTACAAGGTGTGCTGAATACAATCCTGCCCCTTGTGCCGCGCATGATGACGCGCGGCGCCGGGCAAATCGGCATCATGAGTTCCCTGGCCAGCTTTAACGGCTGGCCCGGTGCGCCGGGGTATAGCGCCAGCAAGGCGG
>CAKTCH010000079.1 GCA_934538895.1 uncultured Alphaproteobacteria bacterium | reverse complement strand
GAGTAGGATTGCTCGTGGTCGTCGTTGCTGCGCTTCAGGTCGCGCAGGACCTCGGCGATGGATACCGGATCGCCGGAGTTGATCTTCATTTCGTATTCCTGCGCGCGGCGGCTCCACATGGTGCGCTTGATCTTGGCGCGGCCTTGCAGGGTTTTCATCGCGTCTTTCAGGCGGTCGGTCGAGCACAGCTTGCGCAGACCGGAAGCCTTGGCCTTGAATACCGGGATTTTCAGGGACATGCGGTCTTTTTCAAAGCGGATGGCGTAGAGCTGGATATCCATGCCGGCAATGGTTTGCGTTTCGATGTTCTCGACAACGCCTACACCGTGAGCCGGATAAACAACGGCGTCCCCCACTTTGAATACGACGCCGCCATTGTCGTTCAGCGGCGCTTTCGGCGCTGTGGTGATGATCTGGCGCTGGGGCTGCTGCCCGGCACGTACATTTGCGAAGGGGCTGTTCGGGCGCTGGGCTGCCGTTGGCGCCATGGCGGACTGGCGCACGGGCAGGGTTACCGCTTTCGCCACGACCGCTTTTGCGGCGGCAGGGGCGGAAACAACGGAGGCCTTGGCCGCGGATTTTACAACGACCGGCGCGGCAGCTTTTTGAGAAGCCTTGACGTTCCTGGTTTTGGCAGGGGTTTTAGCCGTAGTTTTCACCGGCGCGGCTTTTCTGACCGTAGCGGTCTTGGCAACGCTTGTTTTAGCGTTTGTCTTGGCGGTGGTTTTCACGGGGGCGGCTTTCTTGGCGGTGGTGGCTGTTTTCACAGTTTTGGCGGTCAGCTTGCTGGCCTTGGCCTTCGGTGTTACGGCTTTAACAGATTTCTTAGGGGGAGCTTTTTGTGCTTTTTTCGTTTTTGTGGCTGCCATCTCTCTACCTTTTTCTATCAATATCAATGCAATAGGGGATTATCCTGACGGATGACCCCGATGACACAGTCCTTCGAGCCAGATTATGGCTAGAAAGGGCCTAAGCCGCTATTGCGAATGGAGTGACTATAGTTAAAAACTGGTAAAATTTCAATGTCTAAATTAATATATTTCCATATTTTATTTTCGATACGATCAATGCAAATCTTTTAAAATCAAAAAGTTAATTAAGTTAGTTCAAGTAAACAATCACAAAAATATCTCATGGAGAAAAATCCCTGAGTTATGAAACGGCGCGTAAGGAAAGAGAATCGGGGCTAATCGCCCTCGCCGGGTTTGGAGCTGAACCATTCTTCGTACTTGTTGGCCTTGTCTTTGAACTCTTCGGCTTCGGGTAGTGCGTCTTTGGCGCGGGTCAGGTTGGGCCATTGTTCGGCATACTGACGGTTGATCTCGACCCATTTACCGTCCTCGGCCTTGGCGTCGATATCGGGAACGATCGCCTCGATCGGGCATTCCGGTTCGCACACGCCGCAATCGATGCATTCGTCCGGATGGATGACCAGCATGTTTTCCCCCTCGTAGAAACAATCCACGGGGCAGACCTCGACACAGTCCGTGTACTTACATTTGATGCAGACGTCGGTGACAACAAAAGCCATGGGAACCTCAAACGCTATAGAGGGTTATATGCCACGGGCGGCAGGGAAAATCCAGACATCTAATATTGACATAATGTAAAGTTTATGCTCTCATGCACGAAGGAGCTGAATGTGGCGATTAGCGAGAAGTTCGAGCAGGCCGTTATAGGGACGCAGGCAGGGGATATAGAGCAAACCCTGATCCAGATCCATCGCCCTGAAATCAATCTCGCATCCGCTTACAGGGTGCAAGATCCGGCAATCGAACATTACCTGCGGGGGCTGGATATAGAGCACCGCTATATGATCCCCACGGCTGAAAATCCTCATCCGCAATACGGAATCGAACCGGCTTCGTTTGAATATGACGCGCGATCGGACAGGCTGGCGATTATAGGGGATGTGCCGGAAGGCGATGGGCGTACCCCGTTCTTCGACCATGCCGCCTCAGGGGCACGTTTGTTCAGTCGTGCCACAGGTTTTGACAGGGTCGCTGTAGTGTGGCGCGTATTGGGGCAGGAAAAGCGCGATCTTCTTTGCCATATAGATAATCAGGTTTCATTGCGGGGGCTGGAAACCATCCTGGGGGAGGCACAGACCCTTTGGCTTCCCGACCGGCACGTCGATCGTCGTAACCACCAATGCACCTACGATGACCGGGGCGGCATGATAAGCAACAGGCTGCGCACGACGTTCGAAGACCATGCACGCATGGAGCAGATCGGGAAACATCACATGAGTATCCATAAAGGCGGAGCTTTCGCCAATCCGCTGTTCCATACGGCGGCGGGCCTGTGTCCTGAATTGAATATGCGTCCGGGAACACGATCCATCCTGATCTACGATCAGGCTTATATAGCGTAATCGTCCTTCTTGTCTTTTTCCATAGGCGCTTCCGGGCCGCTGCCGTCGAGGTCTACGGCACCCGTAGCGAGGGGAGGGTATTTCTTCTTGGTTTCACGCCAGACGATGTAAAGACCCGCGCCGATAACGATCGGGCTGCCCAGCCATATCTGCCAGACAGGCACAATCTGCCAGATTATGAAATCCAGTCCGGCGGCAAATATAATCCCGAAATAGCTGAAAGCGCTGACATAAGCCGCCGGAGCCTTGGTGTAAGCGTAGGTCAGGCCGACCTGCGCCGACCCGCCCAGCAGCCCTGTCATCACCAGATAGAAAAGGCTTAAGGCGCTGGGCGTCGTCCATGTCGCCAGCATCCATGCGCCGCTCATGACCGTGCAGAGCCCGCTGAAATAAAAGACGATGGTCAGGGAATGTTCGGTTTTACTAAGCTTGCGGACCGCAATCATGGCGAAAGCCACCAGGATCGCCGCGCACATGGCGATGATGCTGCCCAGCGGGTTGCCGTCGCCCGCCGGCTGGAGCATGAACAGCACGGCGGCAAGGCCGATCACGACCGCGGTCCAGCGATGGGGGCCGACCTTTTCATCCAGCAGCAGCACGGACAGGCTGGTCAGGATCAGCGGCGAGGCGAACAGGATAGCGGTGGCATTGGCGAGCGGCAGCATTTTAAAGGCCCAGAATATGCAGCACATGCTGAAAAATCCGACAAAACTCCGGACAAAATGCCCCGCGAAATGGTTGGTTTTGAACAGGGTGAATGCGCGGCGGCGGGTGATCAGCCAGATCACGGGGATCATACCGATGCCACTGCGGAAAAACATCACTTGCGGGATGGAATGGGTCTCGGCGGCCAGCTTGACGAACAGGTTCATCAGCGCAAACAGCAATGTCGCGCCGCTGATGGCAAGAAAGATTTTGACAGGCTTATCGACGGGGCTTTCGGCCATGATGAAGTATTCCAGTGCTGCGCCAGAGGTTTACGGCATGAATACATCCGCGGTGTGAAAAAGTCTATAATAGCGGGAAATCAAACCCGAAAGGCAGGGCCGGCACACGAGAGAAGGCCCATAATGATAGTTACTGTTCTATTTTCTTTGGTATGTGGTTAAGATCGGGCGTTAGCAGGAGGGATCAATGCAGGAAAACATAAAAATCGCATGGATTACGGGCGCTTCCTCGGGGATAGGCGCCGCGACGGCGTTGCGGCTGGTCAAGGATGGCTGGACCGTGGTTGCAACGGCGCGGTCGGAAGACAAAATCGAGACGCTGGTCCATCATGTCGAGGCTTTCGGCAACGGCGCCGGGCGCATTATCAATTATCCGGGCGACGTCACGGACGCGGCGCAGATGGCGGAGATCGTCGAAAAAATCGAAAGTGAGTGGGGGCCGATAGATCTGGCGGTTCTCAATGCGGGAATTTTACTGCCTGATACCATCGAAACCTTCAGCGCCGCGCAGCTGAAACAGCAGTATGAAGTCAACGTATTCGGCACGGCGCACTGCCTTGAGCCGGTCCTGCGCGTGTTTCGCGCCCGCAAGCGCGGCCACATCGCGATCGTGGCGAGCATGGCGGGCTATCGCGGCTTGCCGCGCTTCATCTCCTACGGTTCCAGCAAGGCCGCCCTGATTTACATGGCCGCGGCGCTGGCGGTAGAAACGCGCGGCACCGATATCCGCGTGCAGGTCGTCAATCCGGGATTCGTGAAAACGCCGATGATCGGCGCGCTGGATGAATACAAGCCCATGATGATGGACGTCGATCAGGCGGCGGAAGACCTGATACGCGGTCTGACTGGCGGTTTTTTCGAAATCGCATTCCCGTGGGCGTTTGGACTGGGGGCGAAAATCGTCGGGTTGCTGCCGGATCAGGCTTATATATGGACCATCGGCAAGATCAAGGAATGGCAATTCAGGAAGACGGATAAGAATGACCCAGGACATGAAGATCACGACGATCAATCCGGCGATGGCGTTTCAAAAGCCGCTTGAGGATTACATCCAGTATCTCGAGAAAATGAACCTGCGTTCATTGCCGTTGCTGGAAAAGCTGGCGGTGCCGGGCGTGCATTATACGCATCCGCTGCATGATGTGCGCGGGCGGGATGCCATGATGGATATATTCCGCCAGCGCCTGAACGGGGAAAGGCAAAAATTCACGGTCACGGATCACGCGTGGTCGCGGGACGGACAGACCGTTTACCTGCGCTGGCAGCTGCGCAGTCTGGATAACGGGGCCGAAGATATTACAAACGGCGTGGCGGAAGTGCTGTTCACCAATGACGGACAGGTAATGGCGCATAACGATTTCGCCGATGCGCTGTATCAACTGCCGCCAAGGCCGACGATATGGTCGCGCCTGAAAAAGCGCTATGGCGGCAAGAGGCCGTAGTAATATTGGATTGCTTCGCAAAGACGCACGCTATAAAGCGAGAGCGGGTGCCTGATCGGCCTTCAGTGTCGCGGGCACGCCGACGGGAATCGTTACCAGCCTGTTTTCATGACCGAAGGGCGCATCCATGACGATGGGGAATGCCGTGCCCGCCGTATGATGAACGATCATATCCTCGATCGTGCGGCCAAAAGCGCGCGGGCCGTTGTCGGTCATATCGGAGAAGCCGCCGACGATCAGTCCGGCGATCCTGCTGAACGCACCGGTGAGTTTCAGCTGCAGGAAGAAGCGGTTCATGCGCGAAAGCTCGTCGCCGACATCCTCAAGGAACAAAAGCGCATCGTTGAAATCGGGTTCATAGGGCGTGCCGAGCAGGCTGCACAGCACGCTGAGATTACCGCCGAGCAGGCGGCCCTGAACGGTACCGGGGCGCAAGGTACGGCTGCCGGACAGGTCTATGCCCCGATCATGACCGGAAAGCATCCTGAAGCATTGGCTGAGGTCGCTCTGGTCGATCACGGCCACACTATGCAGCAGCGGGCCATGAAATGTGATGATTCCCGTCTGCCTGTTAATGCCGACACCGAGGGCCGTGATATCGCTGAAGCCGATGACGATTTTAGGCATGGCGGCTATCTTCCTGAAATCGAGCAGTGGCAGCATTTCAGCAGCTTCGTTGCCGCCGCGCGCCGACATGATGGCTTTGACGTCCGCATCATCCCATAAAGCATGAAAGGCGGCGGCTTTCTCGGCGGGCGTTCCGGCGTTCGAAGTCAGCGTGCCGTCGGCGGCGGTATAAGTCGCGAATGTCTGCGGGTGAACCTTGACCTTGTATCCCATGCTTTCCAGCGTCTGGACCGCGCTGTCTACACGCGCCCGGTCGACCCGGTTGGAGGTCGCCATGACACCAATGGTATCGCCGGGTTTCAGTGTGGGCATGGGGGACATGATATAAGTCTCTTATTCTGTCTTGGTGGACTGGAACGCCGTCAGGGCCCGTTCCCGCGCGGCCTTGTGATCGACAAGGGGCGGGGGATAGGTCTTGCCCAGCGTAACACCCGCCTGTTTCAGGATCAATGGCGGGGCTTCCCATGGCTTGTGGATCAGGCCATCAGGCAGCTTTGCCAGTTCGGGGCACCAGCGGCGGATATAAGTTCCTTGGGCGTCGAATTTTTCGCCCTGTGCCACCGGATTGAATATGCGGAAATAAGGGGCGGCATCGGCGCCGCACCCAGCAATCCATTGCCAACTGGCGGCGTTGTTGGCGAGGTCGGCATCGACGAGGCAGTCCCAGAACCATGCTTCGCCATGCCGCCAGTGTAATAATAAATGCTTCACCAGAAACGATCCCGCGATCATGCGCACGCGGTTATGCATATATCCGGTCGCCCATAATTCGCGCATTCCTGCATCGACGATGGGGTAGCCGGTCATACCGCTTTGCCATGCCCGCAGGTTCTTGTCGCTTTTGCTCCAGGGAAACGCCTTGAAACGTGCCTGCAATGGCTGTGTCGGCAGGTCGTGATTGTAATAAAGCAGGCTGTAGGAAAACTCACGCCACGCCAGCTCGCTCATGTAGTGGTCGCCGTCGGTTTCGGCGTGATCGGCGATCATGCGCTGGCGGATAGCGTGCCAGACAGCACGCGGTGATATCTCGCCAAAATGCAGATGAGGGGACAGGCGCGAAACATGCTGTCGCGCCGGATAATTCCGGCCCTCCTTGTAGCCGCGCAATTCTGAATCGAGGAAATCTTTCAGGCGTGCGTGCGCCCCTTTTTCGCCGATTTGCCAGTATGTCGTCATACCTTTGTCCCAACGCGGTTCCGGAGCGCACGGCAGCAATGCCAGATCACCGATATCGAGTACCCCGGCAGGCCGGGGAGCGAAATCGAATCTCCTGACGGCGGGCGACGGCTCCGGCGGCTGTATAGTCCTCATGCAACCGCGGCGGAAATAGGGTGTGAAGACGCGGTAAGGTGTACCGTCATCCTTTTTTACGGTCCAGGGCTCGAACAGCAATGAGGCGTTGTAGCTTTGCGCTTCCATCCCGTTTCGTTCCAGCGCGGCCTTGAGCGCGAGGTCGCGCTTGTCGCCGGCCAGCGCCAGTGGCGCCTCGGTCTTGTCGTTGCCGTTGAACACCGTGACCTTGCCGGTGGCACTGGTCACCTTCATCGCCTTGCCGTGGTCGCTGACGTGGATGACGATCGAGTCGGCCTTGGCGACGAGTTCCATGTCACCGGCCTTGGTTTCGACGACGACGCCGCCATGCTTGGGCTTGTGGTCTTCTGC
>CAKTCH010000078.1 GCA_934538895.1 uncultured Alphaproteobacteria bacterium | reverse complement strand
TTGCGCAGGCGTATCTGCCGCGCGACTTCCCGGCCCGCGTCCATATTGATCGCCAGCTTGCCGCGCTTGTCGGCGCCGCTGTTCACGTCGATGGCGGTAAAGGCCGCCGCTTCCTGCATGATAATCACCCCGCCCTCGCGCAACACGGCATAGGGCTGGAACAACTCCTCCACCTGGCCGATCAGGTCGTGGAACTCGAACAGGCCCAGTTCATCGCTCTCGATTTCCACCGGCTGGATTTTCGTGACGAGATCCGGCGCATAAACCTCGCACCATTCCTCGACCAGTTGAAAATGCTCCATGACCGTTACTTCAATCGAGGTAATCGCCCGCGCCGCATGATCGCCCAGCATCCGCTGGATCGCATCCGGCCCCTGCATGATCAGCGAGGGATCGTCGCCCTCAAAATAGGTCTGCACCTGCTTCCATGTTTCGGCAAGGATCTTGGATTCACGGATCAGGATATCAGTCTGCGTGTCCGCCGCCGCCGCCCGCAGGATGCAGCCGTTCACGCCCTTCATATCGTCGACCATCGCCTGCAATTGCTTGCGCAGCTTCTTGTCGCGGATACGGCGCGAAATCTGGTTTTCCTTTTCCATCGGCGTGAAAATCGTATAACGCCCCGGCAGGTTGATATTCATGCTGACGCGCGGATTTTTATCTTCCTTCACGCGCTGGCCGGTTTCGTCGTCGATGCGCGGCAGGTAACCTTCCTTGGCCTGCACGGCGATCATCTCGCCCGGCTGGATCAGCTTGCCGATGGCGACATCGCCGCCCTTTTTATAGGTGCCGTCCTTCTGCCTGATCCGCACATCGGCGCAATGCAGCAGCCCGATATTGTCGCCGTCGAGATTGACGAACGCCGCATCCAGCGAGGCATCGATACGCGCCACCTTGGCCCAGTATATCGAACCCCAGCGCACCTCTTCATTGACCGGATCGACCTCAAGCCCGTCGAGGCGGCCCTTCTCAACCGCCGCCGCCCACAGGCTGCCATCCATTTCTTCGATAAGTACGTGCAGAATAAACCCCTAACGCAGATAACCTGAACCTTTAAGCATCTGCATGGTATCATAAAGAGACAACCCGACCACTGTCGAGTACGAACCCCGGATAAACTTCACGAAAACGGCGGCACGGCCCTGAATCGCATACCCCCCGGCCTTGCCCCGCCATTCGCCGCCGGCGATATAACCCTCGATTTCATCCTGCGATAACGATTTGAACTGAACGACGGTTTCCGTGACACGGGTCCTGACCTGCCCGTCCGGCAGCGCCAGCGCGATTCCGTTAACGACACGGTGCCGCCGCCCCGACAACAGCGCCAGGCAGGCGCGCGCCTCAATCTCATCTTCCGCCTTGGGCAGAATGCGGCGGCCACAGGCCACCACCGTATCGGCAGAGAGGATGAAAGCCCCCTCACGCGGCGCCATAACCGCCCGCGCCTTCGCGATCGCCACGCGCAACGCATAGTCGCGCGGCAGCTCGGCCTTCAGCGGCGTCTCGTCTATAGCGGCGGGAACGACATGATCGGGCGTAACGCCGATCTGTTTCAGAAGATCCAGACGGCGCGGCGAGGCCGATGCCAGAATGAAATGATCGGATGAACGGATGATCCGATGATCAGCAGGATTAGGCATTTCCGGTCATCCGATCATCCGATAATCCGACCATCTTACTTCTCGCGGAAAATAATCCGGCCCTTGGTCAGATCGTACGGGGTCATTTCAACAATAACCGTATCGCCCGCCAGCACGCGAATGCGGTTCTTGCGCATCTTCCCGGCGGTATGAGCCAGAATCTCGTGATCGTTTTCCAGCTTCACACGAAACATGGCATTGGGCAGCACTTCGCTAATCACGCCTTTGAATTCAATGAGGTCTTCTTTGGACATACAGGCAAAATCTCTTTGGAGGTCAGTTAAGTATGGGATTTTATTATAGGAATCGGCGCCAAAATGCAAAGAGCTTTTAAAAATAGCCCTTTACCCCGGCAGGACGGGGGATAACCCCCCTGAAAACCGGGCCGTTCCTTGAGAAGGCACGCTTTATCACCCTAAAATGACCCCGTACGGAGAATGACATACATAGGGAGGCATGGCCGTGAACATTCTGGAATTTACCGGCATCGCGCTGACCTTGCTGGTCGCGGCCTTGCATGTCTGGTTCATGATCCTTGAAATGTGCCTGTGGCAAAAGCCGCAAGGCCTGAAAACGTTCCGCATGACGCCGGAAAAAGCCGCCGCCACCGCCGTGCTCGCGGCCAACCAGGGGCTTTATAACGGCTTCCTCGCCGCCGGCCTTTTATTCAGCCTGTTTACGGGCCATCAGTCCTGCCTGATCTTCTTCCTCGTTTGCGTGATCGTCGCCGGCCTTTACGGCGCTTACAGCGTCAATCGAAAAATTTTCCTTATCCAGTCATTACCCGCGATCACTGCCCTTATCTTTGTTCTCTTTTGATAAAACCCCTGCTGCTGACATCATGGCTGATAACGTGCCTGTACCCCGCCGCGGCGCGGGCCGAACCCGCGCGCCACAGCAATGTGCTGGGACCGCTGGGCCTGATCGTAACGCCCACCGCCCGCATGGATGAAACCGGCACCGTACGCACCGGCATCGGCACGCTCGACCCCTATCTTCACGCCCATGCGGGGTTACAGATAGCGGACCCGCTCCACATCGGCATCCGCCAGAGTGCCGAGATATCCGGCCTCAACGATGACGCCCGCCGCCTTTATCCCGGCATCGACGTAAAGCTGCGCCTGCTGGCGGAAGGCCCCTATCATCCGGAAATCGCCGTGGGATGGCTGGGCGCCGTCGGCCATAAACGCATGGCGGGCGAATATCTGGTCGCCTCCAGACGCTACGAAAACTGGGATGTCAGCGGCGGCCTCGGCTGGGGCCGCCTGGGCAGCGCCCGGCAGATCGGCAACCCCTTGGGTGTCTTCGGCAGCCACTTCAAAAAGAAGCGCGGCCTTGACGGCGAAGAACCCAACAGCCCGCAGGACTGGTTCACCGGTGGCGATATCGGCCTGTTCGCCGGCCTGGAATACACCGCGCCATGGATCGACGGCCTGTCTTTCTCCGCCGAATGGGGCGCCGATCGCTACGTCGCCGAGAAAGCCGCCTTTGATTTCGACGCGCCCGCCCCCTGGGCGCTCGGCGTGCATTACAGCCCGCGGCCCTGGATCGATTTTTCCACCGCGCTGGTGGGCGGTGAAAAAATCATGGCCGCGCTGACATTGCAAAACGCGCTCTCGCAATGGCCCGGCAGACCCTTCAGCAAAGACAGGCCGGCCCGCGAACCCTTGCGCCCCTACCGCACCGGCGTCACGGAACCGTCCGCCATGGAGCAGGCCGCGGAGCGCGGCGATCTGACTCTTCACAACACCGCCGCCAATGCCACCCGCGCGCAAACCGCACTGGAAGTGCCGCCGGAACTCACCACCCCGCGCGCCATCGGCCTGGCTTTGCCGTATATCAGCAATCATGCGGGCCAGACGGTGGAAGCCATCGAAGTGCGGCCGGTCTATATGGGTTTAAGCGGCCCGTTGATGCGCATGAACCGCCGTAACGTCACACAGGCTCTCGGCCACAATACCGGCAGCCCGCAGGAGATCTGGCGCAATCTGGACTTCAACCCCGAAAGCGCGGAAGAACTGCCCCTGCGCGGACGCAACGCCAGCGCCTATAGCCACAAGCTGCGCCTGATACTCGATCAGCAAATCAGCCTTGCGGAAGAAGATCACGGCGTATTGCATCGTACGGCGGCCTTGATAGAAGGTATGTCATCGACCGGCTTCGGCCTGCTGGGCGGCATGGGCCTGCGCGTCAATCTCACACATAATCTCGACCATCTTGGCGAATACCGCGTCCCGGCGGCGCTGCCCGTGCGCGGCAACGTGGCCGCTTTCGCCGACACGCGCATCGCGCTCGACCGCGCCTATCTCGGCTTCGCCCGCAGCCCCGCCCCCGATCTGCATATCGCCGTCGCCGCGGGCTATCTCGAAGAAATGTATGGCGGCCTCGGCGGCGACGTTCTCTACCGCCCGTTCGGCAGCACATGGGCCGTGGGCGCCGAAGGCTGGCTCGCCTTCAAGCGCGATCCTTACACGCCCTTGCATACGGGGCTGAACGGCGACCGCGTCTTTACCGGCCACCTGAAAGCCTATTACGAATTTCCCGGTACCGATACCATCGCCGAAGCCCGTCTGGGCCGTTACCTGAACGAAGATATCGGCGGCACGCTCGCGCTCGGCCAGCGCTTCGGCCACGGCCTCAACGTGCGCGGCTTCGTAACCGCCACCGGCAAAAGCGATAACGACATCTTCGGCGGCCGCACCAACTTTTATGCCGGACTGGAACTATCCCTGCCCGTCGGCAATATACCGCTGGTTCCGCAGAACAGCATGGTGCGTGTGAGGGCCGCCCCCTTCGGACGCGACAACGGCCAGACGCTGGAAAGCCCCGTCGATCTTTACACCATGAGCGATCCCCTGTCTTACCGCCATATCGCGCGCCACTGGAACGATATCGTCGATTAACCGCAGAACTTTTCGCGGGGCGCGCCGTTGGTTGAAGATGCGGTACAGGAAAAGCAGGATATTTCTCGGTATGATCGCCCTCCTCGCGCTGGCCCTGATCGGCGGGCGCGTCTATCTGCCCTATGCCGTGAAGGACTATGTGAACAGGGAAATCAACAGGCTTGAAGGTTATAGCGGTTCGGTCGCCGATATCGATATCCATCTCTGGCGTGGCGCCTATTCCATCCATAAACTCGATATCCGTAAAACCGGCGGCGGAATCCCCGTGCCTTTTGTCGCCGTCGATACGATCGACCTTTCAGTGGAATGGCGGGCCTTATTCGAAGGGGCGATCGTCGCCGAGATCGATCTCTATAACGCCAGGCTCAATTTCGCCGTCGGCAGCAAAGGCCAGTCGCAAGGCACGGAAGACGCCGGCTGGGCGCGTTTCGTGGATGCGCTGTCCCCGCTTGAAATCAACCGCTTCACCGTAAACGGCGGCAAGTTGTCCTTCATCGACTTCTCGGTGGCGGGCCAGGCCGGCCTGTTCATCGATGACATCGCCTTGCGCGTTGAAAATCTGAAAGCCCTGCACGATAAAAATAATCCGCTGCCCTCGCCCGTCCGCCTCACGGGCCGTTCCATCGGCGGCGGCCATGTGGAAGCCACGGGCAGCATGAACATTCTGAAAGATATTCCGGATTTCGATTACGACATCAAGCTGGAAGGCGCGAAACTGACCGCGATGAACGACTTCGCCCGCGCCCGCGCCGGAGTCGATTTCGAAGCCGGGGATTTAAGCATCTATAGCGAAGTCGCCGCCAAGGACGGCGCGATCACAGGCTACGTCAAACCCGTCGCCCGCAACGTCCACATGGTCGATATCGAAGAGGACGGCGACCCTATCAGCATCGCCTGGCAAGGCCTCGTCTCCGTTTTCGCCGAGATTTTCAAAAACCACCCCGAAGACCAGCTGGCCACGCGCATCGAGATCGCCGGCGATATGAGGAACCCGGAAACCGGCACATGGTCGGCCATCGTCGGTATTTTCAGGAACACCTTCAACGCTTATGTCCGCGACACGGATAACTATATCGATTTCTCGGATACCGCGCCCTCAGCCGGCAAAAGGCGCCGCGATTAAGCCAGCGCGGCTCTCTTCTGATCGCGGAAGATCGCTTCCGCCAGTTCATCAGCCGCTTTCGCCGTCGTGATGCCGCGCGCTTCCGCGATGTTGAAGATTTTCTCCAGCGTACCGCCGATTTTCTCCACATGCGCCATCATGTTGGCGCGCGTAATGTCATGGCTGAACGGGTTCTTGCCGACGCGCTGCGCATATTCATACGCCACGCAGATCACGCCGCCCGCATTGATAACGTAATCGGGCGCATAAAGAATGCCCTTGTCGGTCAGCTTCTGCCCGTGCGCCGGGGTCGCCAGCTGGTTGTTCGCCGCGCCCGCGACGATATCCACTTTCAGACGCGGCAGCGTTTCGTCGTTGATCTGCGCGCCCAGAGCGCACGGCACGAACACATGCGCCTCGACATCGAAAATATCCTCCGGCGCCACCACATGGATGCCCGGCATCTCCGCCCGCGCCCGGTCCAGCGATTCCGCGCGTACATCCGTCACGGTCAGCACCGCGCCCTCGGCATAAAGTTTCTGGCAGACGGCATAACCCACCGCGCCCAGCCCCTGCACCGCGACGCGCCTGTCTTTCATGTTATCACTGCCGTAACGGCGCTGCGCGCAGGCCTTGATGCCTTTATACACGCCGTAAGCGGTCACAGGCGACGGATCGCCGCCGACGGAATCGGCTGCGGAAGGCAGGCCCACCACATAGCTTGTCTCCTGCGAGATCGTAATCATGTCATGCTCGTTGGTGCCGCTGTCTTCCGCCGTGATATAGCGGCCCCCCAGGCTTTCGACGCCGCGCCCCAGCGCCCTGATCAGCGCATCGGTCTTCAGCTTGCGCGGATCGCCCACGATCACGCTCTTGCCGCCGCCGAGCGGCAGCCCGGCCAGCGCGTTCTTGTAGGTCATGCCGCGTGAAAGGCGCAGCACATCCTTGATGGCGTCTTCCTCGCTGATATAAGCGAACATACGGCAGCCGCCGAGCGCAGGCCCGAGATTGCCGTTATGGACGCCGATAAACGCCAGAAGCCCCGTCTCTTCATCGTCAAGGCGACGAATGGTTTCGTGCCCGTCATAATCCACGAATTGAGAAAGGAAAGCCGGGTCCAGATCATTGATGTCCATAGTTTACTCCTACTGCCTTTTAAAAAGCGTGCGCCGCAACAGAAAAATACCCGATTTCTCCTTCCATTATAGCGACTTAGCCTATGGATAAGAAATCTTCGCGGGATATTTTGCCGAATTCGCAACAACACTGCACGAATCAGGCACTTTTTAAAAGAAATATTCTTGCCCAGCCAATTCCGGCAACCCACCAGGCTCAAGACTCATTAATGATTAATATCTGAACACGGCGTGCACAACGATCACGACGCCCTTGCACAAGCCTGTCATCCCGAGCGCAGCCGAGGGATCTGACCCGGTTTAAACT
>CAKTCH010000077.1 GCA_934538895.1 uncultured Alphaproteobacteria bacterium | reverse complement strand
CGCATTGATCAAAAACGACACGGAGACGGCCCTGCCCCTGCTTACAGCTGAAGGGCGGAAGATTTCCGAAGATGTGCAGGATTCTCTCTATTGCGATACCGACGTCGTTTTCCCGTGCGCGGTGCAGAACGTCATTACGGATGATAATTGCGACCGCATCAAAGCGCGTTTTGTCTGTGAGGGCGCGAACGGCCCGTCAAGCGAGTCCGCCAGAACGAAACTGCACCAGCGCGGCGTCAGGCTGATCCCCGATTTCATTGCCAACCCCGGCGGCATTATCGCCGCGTTCGTCGAGTTGACGTCACCCTCTGACAATAAGGCTGAAGAAGCCAAGGCTATGACGCGCGCAAAAATTACCGAAAACGTTACAAGAATGTGGTCGCTGGCAGAAGAATACGATACCGAGCCGCAAAACGCCGGCATGTTCATGGCGCTTACGGCCATTGGCATAAAATAGCCACCACGGGATCCCTGTCAGCCGTAGCGCTTGCGCGGTGTGAGCGGCGGCGTTATATGGATTTGATGTGGTGGCCTGAGAAGCAGGCGAATATTTCCGTAATTTTATTATTTCCTAACGGCAGAACTGGCTTCCCTGTCAAGATTATGTTATAAATTCAGGCTTATAATAGGATTCTGAACCCTTATTTTATTGTGTGGAATGAGTAACTTAGCCCAGAGCACGCAAGACGATGACATCGTCAAGATCGGTTATATTATCGACCATCTGGTGGATGCGCTGGGGGGTGAGCCCGGTTGCACCATTCGCCGGGCGGTTATTCTGGCCGATATTGATGAGAACCCCGGTACCACGCAGGCTGACATTATCAGCCGCCTGAAGGCCGATAAATCGACGCTGAACCGCGATATTGAATGGCTCTACGACTACGGTTGCATTCGCAGGATGCCCGGTCCGGATGGCCGCGAGATCAGGTTGCAAATCGAGGGTTATGCCAAGAGAAACCTCGATTTTGCGCTGGAGTACTTCAATTCTTCACATAAGAGCTTGAAAAACTTCCTTATTCTCTTTATAAAATTGTTCAAAGATCATAAACCAACCTTGCGGGACGTGAAGATTGTGGCGGCAGTGGCTGACAAGCCGAATGCCTCGCGACAAGAGCTTCTCGAAGGTCTTTACAGCGGCGCGGCGACAACCGAAAATCGCGCCATCAATAATCTGGTTGAACTGGGAATATTGGTGAAGGAAGAAGATGGGGTTTAGTTTAGGGGGATTAGCCGCAGCCGTTTGTGCAGCCGCAGCAGCCTGTATCGGCGACGGTGGCGCCGGTGCGCCCGCCTCTACGCTTGGCGACGGCGGTGGTACGGCCGTAAGCGCCTTCGCGACTTTCTCCAGCCCCGCAGCGGCGGACCTTGGTGTCGAAGTATCAGCCCCCAAAGGTGGCCCGACTGGCCCATCTATTTAGCACCTGTAAAATCTTGTTTAAACATGGGCCACTGTTATAGTGGCTTTCTTATTTTCTGAACTGGAGAACATGAATGTCACAGCTTGCGCTGAAACCCGGTGTCGTTACCGGCCAGGATTATCTGACCCTCGTTAAAGCCTGCAAGGACGGGCACTACGCCCTGCCCGCGGTGAACGTCGTCAGCACCAATTCCATCAATGCCGTTCTGGAAGCCGCTGCGAAGAATAAATCCGATGTGATCATCCAGCTCTCTAACGGCGGCGCTGAATTCTACGCCGGCAAAGGAATGCCCGACAGCTTTCAGGCGAAAGTCCTGGGTGCCGTCTCCGCCGCGCAGCATGTTCATCTGCTGGCCGAACATTATGGCGTTTGCGTCGTGCTGCATACGGATCATGCCAACAAAAAACTGATCCCGTGGGTGGAAGCGCTGCTCGAACATGGCGAGGCCCATTACAAGAAAACCGGCAAGCCGCTTTTCTCCTCCCACATGATCGACCTTTCTGAGGAAGATATTGATTTCAATCTGTCCGAATGCGCGCGCCTGCTGAAACGCATGGCCAGGATCGAGACGAGCATCGAGATCGAACTGGGCTGCACCGGCGGCGAGGAAGACGGCGTCGGCTCCGACGATATCGACAACGCGAAACTCTATACCCAGCCGGAAGACGTGCTGAAGGCCTATGACCTGCTGACGCCGATCGGCCATTTCTCGGTGGCGGCGTCGTTCGGCAACGTGCATGGGGTCTACAAGCCGGGCAACGTCAAGCTGCGCCCGGAAATCCTGAAAAATTCGCAGGACCTCGTGCAGAAAACGCACAAAACGGCGGATAACCCGCTGGATCTTGTGTTCCATGGCGGCTCCGGTTCCGACAAGGGGCAGATTACGGAGTCCCTCGGTTATGGCGTGTTCAAGATGAACATCGACACCGATACGCAGTTTGCGTTCTCGGAGCCTGTCGGTAAATTCGTCGAAGCGAATGCCAAGGCGTTCAAATACCAGATCGACCCGGATGACGGCACGCCGTACAAGAAACTGTACGACCCGCGCAAATGGCTGCGCCTCGCCGAGGAAGGTATTATCGCACGCATGAACGAAGCGTTCGCCGATTTGCGTTCCGCTGGCAAGACGCTGGCCGACAGCAACCGAATTTCAAAGGTGGCTTAACGATGATTGCCCCCTCACCTAACGAGAAACGCTCCGATCGCAGCATAACGGCGCGTATAATTTACTTTATCATCGGCGCTATCGGAGGGGGTTATCTTGCTGCAAGATATTCCCCAATGGCCCCGGCGCCCTTGATGCTGGGTTTTTCTGTATTGGGCGGTGGCTTAATAGGATTAATAGCTGGAAGTGCTGTTTTTTCACTATTTAAATAAGGTTGAAATTATCATGGAAGTTACCACTCTCGTATTAGTAACCGTTCTTGTATTAGCAGCTTTTCTGCTGGTTCTGGTTTTCAAGGGCGTCAAAGCCGTGCCGCAGGGCATGGAATACACGGTTGAACGTTTTGGCCGTTATACCATGACGCTGAAGCCGGGCCTGAACTTTATTGTGCCGGTCGTAGATTCCGTTGGTGCGCGGATGAATATGATGGAAAAGGTTCTGGATGTGCCCTCGCAGGAAGTGATTACCAAGGATAACGCGCTGGTCCAGGTTGACGGCGTCGTATTCTATCAGGTGATGCACGCCGCCAAAGCTGCCTATGAGGTGCAGAATCTTGAACTGGCGATTCTGAACCTGACCATGACGAACCTGCGTACGGTGATGGGCTCGATGGATCTTGACGAATTGCTGTCCGAACGCGACCAGATCAATACCAAGCTGCTGCACATTGTCGACGATGCGACGGCGCCGTGGGGCGTCAAGGTTACCCGTATCGAGATCAAGGATATCAGCCCGCCGCGCGACCTCGTGGACTCTATGGCACGTCAGATGAAGGCGGAGCGCGAGAAGCGCGCCGTTATTCTGGAGGCGCAGGGCTTGCGCGAGGCCGCCATCCTGAAAGCGGAAGGTGAGAAGCAGGCGGCGGTTCTAGAAGCTGAAGGCCGCCGGGAGGCTGCGTTCCGCGATGCCGAAGCGCGTGAGCGCGAAGCCGAGGCGGAAGCGAATGCGACAACCATGGTTTCGAGCGCGATCGCCGCCGGCAATACACAGGCGGTCAATTACTTCGTGGCGCAGAAATATGTCGATGCGCTGGCACAATTCGCCCATTCACCGAACCAGAAAGTGATTTTCATGCCGATGGATTCATCCAGCGTTATCGGATCGATCGGCGGCATCACCGAACTGGTTCAGGAAGCGCTGGGCAAGTCGGCAGGTAAATAAAGCATCGTCAAAGGGAGATAGAAATGACCGAATTTCTGGCCGATATGACGTTCTGGCACTGGTTTATCCTCGGCGGCGTTCTGCTGATCGTCGAGATGATGGTGCCGAGCACCCTGTTTTTGTGGCCGGGCATGGCCGCCATTCTGGTCGGGGCGCTCAATCTGGCGATACCGGCATTGGGCTGGCCGGTGGCCGTCACCATCTGGGCGGCGCTGTCGGTTGTGACCGTTGCGGGATGGACGAAATACCGCAAGAAAAACCCCCGGCCTGTGGACGATAACGGCCTGAACCAGCGTGGCCGGCAGTATGTGGGACAGGTTTTTACCCTCACCCGCCCGCTGGAAAACGGCAAGGGCGAGATCAGAGCCGGTGATACCGTCTGGACCGTCACTGGTGCGGAAACCCTGCCCGCCGGGGTGAATGTACGCGTCACAGGCGTAGACGGCGCCCGGTTGCAGGTTGAAAAAGCCTGAAAAACCATGATTTTAGGGTGATGCTTTCTTTTTCCGCCCCGGCCAGCTAAAAAGCGTAAAAAAAGCTTGAATTGACGGGGCTTTAGCGATAAAAAGCCCATCTGGAATTATGAGGAGTTTTGGCCATGGCCGCGAATGCAAAAGAAAAAGACCATCCCGATTACCACATGATTAAAGTGGTCATGACCGATGGCACGGAATACGAAACCCGCAGCTGCTGGGGCAAGGAAGGCGATGTCATGCGCCTGGACGTGGATCCGAAGAACCACCCGGCCTGGCAAGGCGGCACTCAGAAAGTCGTTGAAAAGCAGCAGCTCAAGAAATTCGAAGGCCGTTTCGGCACCTTCCTTTCCGCCGGCGTTTCCGACGAGAAGAAAGAAGATAAAGAAGAGAAAAAATAATTTTCTTTTATTCAGGATTTTTGAAAAACGCTCCGTCATGGGGCGTTTTTTGTTATATATTTTCATCGTAACCATGGATGTCGTTGCAATAAATAACCCTATGCCCCCTCTCCTGACACAGCATTTTGAAGAGGCGGCACGCCGGTGCCAGAGTGAAACAAAGGCTCTGACACAATCCCTCCGCACGGCATTGCTGGATGAGGCAAGCTGGCCCATTGCCCTTTGGGAACCTTACCTGTGGAAAGGCGGGGAATACTATAATTGTTATAACTTCGCCCTGAACACGAAAGCCTTTCAGGCCGCAGCGCCCGGCGATTTTTCAGCGGACGGTTTCACCAGGAGCGGCTGCGGGCTAGATAAATGGCACAGCGACATCCATGCGGGCGCTCTACGCGACGGCCTGATCTATCTGGGGGCGCGTTTTCATGAGGCCGCCATCGCACAGCACATCAATCCCGTGGCCCTTTTCCTGCGCGCGGACCCTCATCAGGATTTTCACTGGACAGCCCTGCGCCGTAGAGGTGACAGAATATTCTGGGGTGAAGTCGGCGGCCTGTTCGCCCCGGCCCGTAAAGTGCCTGTGGAAGAAACCATTTTCGATCACGTCGGGCGCTATGGGTATCTTTATTTTGGCGGCTATTACGGCGTGCCGAAAGGCAAGGTTTTTAGGCCGCCTCACGCTGGCGCCCCGGCATCCCAAAGCACCTTTATTTTCTGACAACCGGATGCTCAGGGCATCCGCGAACCTATGCCGCTTCCAGTTGTTTCAGCGCCTGTGAAAGTTTTTGCAAAGTGAGCGTCCACTCGGCCTTGCGGGCCTTGTTTTCCTCGATAATTTCTTCCGGGGCGTTGGCGACGAACTTCTGGTCGGCGAGTTTCTGGTCAACTTTGCCGATGTCGGCGGACAGCTTGTCGATTTCTTTTTTCAGGCGCGCACGCTCTTTATCGAGGTCGATGATGTCGGCAATCGGCAGCGCCAGAGTGGCTTCTCCCAAGATAGTCTGGACAGAGCCTTTGGGGAGTACCCCCGTCGTCATTTCGACGGTTTCCAGCCGCGCCAGGCGCCTGATGAGGTCGTCGTAGGTTTTGAAGCGGGCTTGCGTAGCGGCCGACGCATCTTTCACCAGCAAGTGGATTTTGGCGGCGGCGGGCACGTTCATATCGGCGCGCACGCTGCGTATGTCGGTGATAAGCCTGCACAGCCAGCCGATTTCTTCCGCCGCTTCCACGCTTTGATAGCTGGCCGGGTATTTCGGCCATTGCGTTTTCAGCAGCATCTCGCCGGGCTTGCGGTCCGTAATCTGGCGGTACAGCGTTTCGGTAATGTAGGGCATGTACGGATTCAGCAGGATCAGCAATTGATCGAGTACCCATGCCGTCGTCTTGCGGGTTTCATCGGCCAGCGTTTCATCGCCGCCGCCTTGCAGGATCGGTTTGGTGAATTCGAGATACCAGTCGCAGAACGTGCCCCAGATGAACTGGTATAAGGCCCCTGCCCCCTCGTTAAATTTATATTCAGCCATCGAGCGGTCGATATCGCCCGCGAGCTTCGCCAGTTCGCCGATAATCCAGCAGTTGAGCAGGCCCTTGACCTGTGCGGGATCGAACGCGGGATCGAGCTTGCAGCCGTTCATTTCGCAAAAGCGCGCGGCGTTCCAGAGCTTGGTGCCGAAATTGCGGTAACCCTCCACGCGGTCTTCCGAAAGCTTAACGTCACGGCCCTGCGCCGCCATGGCGGTCAGCGTAAAACGCAGCGCATCGGCGCTGTATTCATTGACGATATCCAGCGGGTCCATGACGTTGCCCTTGGACTTGGACATTTTCTGGCCCTTGGCGTCACGCACCAGCGCATGGATATACACTTTGCGGAACGGCACGTCGTCCATGAAGTGCATTCCCATCATCATCATGCGGGCGACCCAGAAGAAGATGATGTCGAAGCCGGTAATCAGCACATCGCCGGGATAGTATTTCTGAAGCTCCGGCGTTTTTTCCGGCCAGCCGAGCGTCGAGAACGGCCACAGGGCGGCTGAGAACCATGTGTCCAGAACGTCTTCGTCGCGTCTCAATTCGACATCGTTGCCAAATTGCTGGCGCGCGGCGGCGTAGGCTTCCTCTTCCGTTTCCTCGACAAAAATAGATCCTTCCGGGCCGTACCACGCCGGAATCTGGTGCCCCCACCAGAGCTGGCGCGAGATGCACCAGGGCTGGATGTTCTCCATCCAGTCGAAATAGGTCTTTTCCCAGTTCTTCGGCACGAAGCTGGTCGAGCCGTTGCGCACGGCGGTGATGGCGGGCTGCGCCATCGTCTTCGCATCGACATACCACTGGTCGGTGAGGAACGGCTCGATCACCACATTCGAGCGGTCGCCATGCGGCACCATATGCGTGTGCGGCTCGATCTTGTCGAGGAAGCCGAAATCCTCCAACCGCGCGACGATCTGCTTGCGCGCGGTGAAGCGCTCGACGCCGTGAAATTCTTCGGCGAAATGCGTCGCGGTGTCCGGCAGGCCGTGCAGGAAAGCGTCGTTCTCGACAAGCGTAAGACGGCCCTCACGGT